>JAYELY010000369.1:0-6558 GCA_034717795.1 Caldifarciminota bacterium | reverse complement strand
ACTCGCAGTGCGGGTACAGGCTCATCTCAGCAGAGGTCCTGCGGAGGGTACCTCTAAGGACGAACCACTTCGATACCGAGTCCGAGCTTGTGGCCCGGGCGTTACGGGCAGGTTATCGGATAGCCGAAGTACCCATCACCACACTCTACACCTCGCCACGCTCACACATCAATCCACTGCTCGACACGCTCCGTTTCATAAGGCTCTGCTTCCGCTATCTATTCTGGTGGTAAAACCTTAGCCCCAGTCGTTCCTAGACTTCACCTGTGTTGCTACTTCTACAATAGCATCAAGTTTTTCAACAATCTCAGGGTCAATCTTTTCTTTTGGAACCAGTCGGGCTAAAATATGGTAGTTCGTTTTGCGGAGTTGATTAGGTTGGTTTAATTTCTTAAAGTATTCCTCAAAAAGTGGATCTAGAAATTCGCCACTAGCTTTAATGTCCGGAGACCAAGGATTAGGTTTCCCCAGCTTAGCCAAAGCTTGCGAGATTTCTTCGATTGCTTCACTCATAGTCTTTTTTCGATGTTCTCTAAAAAGCGGCGGCACATCAACGGCATAAGCCATTAGCACTTCTTCCATGCACAGGTAATTTTCCAGTTCCCGTCGTTTCCATTGAAGTCCTACGACTCCCAAGTCATCAGGTATTCCTCGATCAAGTCGATCAAAAATGGCAACACCTACTAAATCTGCCTTCGCTTCTTTCAAACCCCAGAAATGCCTTATTACCTCACTTGGATTATTTCCAACATATTTGACAAAGGGACGTTCGAGTTTTTTAGACGCATCGTGCCCAAGTGTTTTGGCAAACGCCTGCAGGATGGCCAAGTCTGTTGAACCTTCCAGATATAATACCCAACCCATCTGTTCCGCCTGATAATACTGATCGAAACCTATCTCTTTAAGTGCTTTCAAAACTTGAGTGCCTCTGTCATCAATGCGATGTGGCTTACCTACGAAAGCAACCACAATATCTTTACCTGCCGCTTCGCGGAGTACAACCTCTGAATGACTCGCTGCAACGATCTGCGATCCATACTTCTCAGCTATCTCCGTAATTAACTGGTATGTCTGTTGTTGGCGTAATACCTCTAAATGAGCGTCCGGCTCGTCCAGCAAAAAGACAGCACCGGGATTAGCGTATAGATACGCCAGCAAGAGAAGGGTTTGCAGCAATCCCGTTCCTGCAGAAGACAAATCCAATTTGACGCCGCTTTGTTCCTTATAAGACATGGTAAACTCTCCCCGAGCCTCTATGTATCTTGGAGGAAGAAGCCTAACTCCAAACAGCTTCTCGATCTCGGCGATCAACTCTTTCCACTTGTCATCAGGGGATTCCTCAAAGATCTGATAGCACAGATTCCGTAATACCTGAGCGGTCTGCCCCTCGCCCATGAGGACGTTCACTCTACCCGGTTCCAACTTAGGTTCAACAGCGGCCAACCCGGACATAGGCGGAAGAAAGGCTACCTTCACACCGCCAGCTTCCGGTGGAATGGGCATCCTTTCTGAAGATTTACCGTTGCTTACGCGAAGGGGGCGGCAGTAAAAAGACTCATCGTTGGAGTAATAGAATTCCAATCCACAAGTCCATTTCCTATCATTTGTCACCCCGTCTACGACTATATCTATAAAAACATTCTTTGTCTTTTGCTTTCCCTTAACCTTCTTTATATCTCTCGTATGCAAATCGTGCCAGAGCAAGTTGGCTTTAGGCGTAGGTATTGAATTCAGATCCCGGCGGTTAATGGTAACACCTGGACGCTTCTCAGGTGATGTTTTCCCCTCCCGCTTTTCATTCCATCGCTTAACGCCTATATCCCACAAAGCCAGAGCCTGCAACGCCGCAGTCTTCCCTGAATTATTCGGGCCTATCAATACCACCGATTTGCCTAGCTCAATATCTACGTCATCCAGTCTCTTAAAGTTCTTTATCCGAATGCGGGTCAACATATTTGATTTCCTCCTACAGGATTCTACCCATCACTTCTGGAATGTCAATACAAAAAAAGCCGCCCCTGAGGTGGGGCGGCAAATCTTTAAGAATTATGTGCTTAGCGCACGAACACAGTCTTACGCGTCAGGTTGGCTGCTGCCGAAGAGAACTTGATGAAGTAAACGCCGCTAGGAAGCGCACTTTCATCAAGCTTGAACTCGTGCACACCGGCCGCGAGGTTGCCTTCATGAAGGGTCAGCCTGCGGCGACCGACCACGTCGAGCACGTAAAGCTCACCATCGGTAAGTGCAGGCAACGCAAGTTTCACGCTTGCACCCAAAACGGAAAGCTCGTAACGAGCGGGAATGACTTCCTGTTCCTCCACAGCTCCAACAGTACAGTAGAGTGAATCAAAGATGGTGTCGTTGGTTCTTACCGAGTCGTCCGCAAGCATTGTACGAATCTTAACGTGGTACCACGAACCTTCAACGTGGGGAAGCTTTAACCATTCATCAAAGGTGACCATGGCCTCCTCTTCCGGATCCAGAGGTCCAACCGTCTTGGTACTCAGGTAATCCCTGAATCCGGAGTAGAAGATTTCGCACTCCACATCGAACGTAGCCAGCGTGTTTCCCTGGTTGCGAACCGTAGCAACAGGGATGTATGTTGAGTCTGGATGAATCTGCCGGAGATCCGTAGGGTAACCATCAAGCCACCAGGTTATAGGTAGAACGTCCTTGATGAGGAAGGTAGCGTATTTCAGATCGCCGTTGGTCGAATCGTAGTAGGTGATGTGAGGGAAATCGAGCTCGCCTTTGTGAGTAAGACCAATAGAGGTATAGCGTCCAACATCACCCGCAGTGTCCACCTCTTCGGTATGCCAACCCAGGTAATCTTCCGAGTAACCCCATTTGAGATTTCCGTTACTGGCATCGTAGTAGCTTACGTGTGTGGAACCGAGTTCCTGGGATCCGTACATACCAACGCCGGGCGTGTTGTCTATTAAATCGTATGTCCACTCGGTCCCTATCCAACGAGCATACCTGAAGTGGCTGTTGGTATTATCGAAGTAACTGATATAGGGGAGGCCGTCATCAGTGATGGCGATATCTGGCCAGTAACCCACATCATTACCAGCTACCCTCTCTACCGTATCTATGACCCAGTTACCGGAAACAAGATAGGCATGCTTTAAGAAACCGCTAAAGCTGTCAGAATCCCAGGCATAATAGGCGATATGAGGGACACCCGTACCGTCAAGGGTTATCGAGGTGCCTTTGATATCCGACCCGAAGATAGGAAGCGGGCCCACGCTGTCTACCGTGTCGCGCGCCCAGCCTGCAGTGCCCAGGGGACGAGCGTACATAAGTAAGTTCGCTGTAGCATCGTAGTAGGAGATGTGGGCGATATCCTTACCGGCTTCTTCACCCATCACTATATCGCATCCTTGACCCACGTCGTTAACATTGTTGTCATCGGGTGTTCCTCTAAACCACGTTCCGTCAGGATCACGGCGCGCCCACTTGAGGTGGGTGTTGAACATGTCATAATAGACGATCTCAGGACGACCAGTTACTGAACCAATGTCAATCGCGGCAAAAAAGCCTACTCCGCCCAGGCCGCTATTGTTATCTGCGACCTCCACTGTCCAGATTGTACCGTCAGAGAAGGCGTATTTAAGGAAACCATTCGTTGAGTCCATGTAAGCGATGTGCGGAATCCCGTCCGAGTCGATAATCAGCGAGGAAAAACGCCCCTGATCTCCCGTAGTGTCTACACTCTCGATAAACCACGCCTGTCCGAAGGCGCTGGCTATACATACGACCAACAGTACACTTACCCATTTCTTCATAAAGACCTCCTTAGGGTTAGAATACTCACTATCATTGTATATAATCTTAAGGATTTTGGGGCACTTGTCAAGGGGGAAGGTTAATAAAGGACGCTTCTAAAAAAATCCACTCCTGCCGCAGAGGACAAGGGCCTTCATCGAGAGGAAGGAGCTTTCACCACCTTGCAAAACCAGTTCTCGCCCCGAATAAAATATACCCCCGGACATAACTCGGAGGCATCGAACCTAACACCGCGAATACTTGTCTGGAATCTACCCGAGGCGTCGTAGAGCCGGGCCTGGACCGGTCTGCTGAAATACAAAACGGAACTAAAGGGATTCGGCCATACTTCCAATACAGAGGCAGGCAACGCCGAAGATTCATCTATCCCTAAACCAAGGAAAAGCACAGACAGCAACCCGTCGTAGCCGTCGGCAAGCAAGAGGGTATCGCCCAGAGAAACGATGTCTCGCGCCTCCCCGCCGGTGTTCAGGGTACCCACTCGATGAGGCGACGCGGGATTTCTTATATCATACGCAGAGATACCAAGAGCTCCTTCGGCAAGAAAAAGTTTATTCCACTCCAGGGCCAGCGAAAAGGTTACGTGTCCGGTAGGAATCGTTGAAAGCAGCCGCCATCCTTCCATATCATAAATCGCGGCACCCGCGGTTGCCTGGGCTATGAAGAAAAGCGAATCCCTCAGAGCCATATCAAGTACGCCGCCCGCAGTAGGTTTAACTCCCAGAAGAAGCGGGGAGACAGGCACCCTGACATCAACCACGGCTATACCGGACTCCTCGAAGCCCACATACACCGTATCTCCGCTTTTGAGTAGAGACAGCGCACGTGCACCTAGATTAATACGCGCCGCTTCCGCAGGTGCAGCCGGATCGGAAAGATCGACCACGATAAGGCCTGAATCGCCCGAGGCAAGATAGGCAAAGGGAAGATCGACCGCCAAAGACCAGACATGGACACCGTCGAATTCAAGGCGAGAGATCAACTCAACCCCGCCAACCGGATCAGCCATGTCATAGATGCCTAGCCCGGCCCAACTCTCGGCCACGTAAAGCGTATCAGCGCGTATCTCGAGATCACGGGGCCAATCCCGTGTCGACAAAAGATGCACAGGAACAAGCGAATCGTCCTTTGAGAAAAACGCAAGCCTTCCACCCAGCATCCCAAGAACAATCCAGCTCTCGTCCGCGGCCACCACCTCGGATGAACCCCCGAGGACGACGCTGTCGGTAATTGAAGGATTTAAGGGATCGGTGCAATCGAACAACCACCACGAGCCCAGATAGCCTGCCAGCGTCCCGTAATCGCCCGCAACCGAGATGTCGTAGACCCAGACAGATAGAGTGTCGAAACCTATACCGCCTATCTCTTCTTCGGATAAAAGATCAATCACGTGAACCGAGTCATCCCAAGAAATAGCGTAGGCAAAGCTATCCTGTATGTCCACAGACCACACAGCAAACACCTGTAGATTTTTAAGAATAGTCAGATTAGTAGGATCAGTAATATCGATAATGTTCAACCCGCCGTCGAACGAACACACCAGCGCTTGATTACGGGATGTGTCGAGTGCAAGCCCGTAGTGCTGGCCTGTAAGACCAAGTTCTCCGACAGCAACCGGATTGGTGGGATCGGAAACGTCCAAAACCAAAAGGCCTTTAGATACGTCGGTGGCGTAAAGCATATTTTCTTGAACTCGCAGGGATCGCAGGTTGAAACCACTAAGTGATCCAATAAACTCCGGATTGAGTGCATCTCGGCAGTCGTATATCTCAAGACCTTCTGAACCCATCGCGGTGTAAAGTGTATCGCCCCGGACCTCAAGACCGAAGACCCGCCCGCCGGTCGGAAAGAGGTTGATTTGCTGAGGGTCGTCAATGGATGATATGTCGACTACGGCTACGCCCTGGTCGTCGACGGCCACGTAGAGTCTGTCCCCGGAGCGCACCATGGTATAGGCCAGACCTGAAAAGACCAACTCCGATAACCAGGATGCCTTGCCTTCTGCATCAATCTCCCCTATTTGGAGCACCGCCCCGTTGGTGTAGAAGAGGACGTTGGAATCGAGGAGAACCGAGAACCCCGAACCGTAAGGCCAGTGATCGAGAACCTCAAAGTTGTAGTCACTGGAAGCAAAAGAACGTACCGGGATGTCCATTAGAGCCGAATCGTAACTACCCCATCCGGCAAGCAACGCGAAGATCAAAGCAATCACTTTACTATCCTAGTGGCCTAATTGAGGTTGTCAACTATTGTTAGACGAATTGAGAACCCCATCTTGATAGCTTTAGTCTGATTTCGAGGTTTTATAAAAGAGGTGTGCCCAAAATCATTCGACACGCGAAACTCATTGACTGACGGCCAAATCCGGCTAAAATGAGCTGATGAAACCAGCGATCGAGGGCGGAAAGCCCGTACGTGAAGAGTTCCTTGTCTTCGGCAAGCCTGACATCCGCATGGAGGATATCGCCGAGGTGGTGGATACCCTTCGGTCAGGCTGGATCGGCCATGGCCCGAAAACCGAGCGCTTCGAGCAGATGTTTGCCGAATATACCGGAGCAAAGCACGCAATCGCAGTAAACTCATGCACCGCCGCGCTCTACCTCTCTCTGGGGATGCTTGAGCTGGGGCCTGAAGACGAGGTAATAACATCTCCCATGACCTATCCCTCGACCGCCAACGTGATCATTCACCACGGGGCAAAGGTTCGCTTCGCGGATGTAGATGAACGAAGCGGAAATATTGATCCGGTTAATGTCCAGGAGCAAATCA
>JAYELY010000368.1:0-6583 GCA_034717795.1 Caldifarciminota bacterium | reverse complement strand
TCAAGTACGAGGCGGAGTCACTGATCCCTGACGCGGAGCGCGGGGTTGAGATACTTCGCAACCTGCGTCAGCCCACCTACATGGAGGAAGGGATGACCTTCATGTGCACCAAGCCCGAGCATGACCGCTACGGCTGGGTCGGCGACCGGATACTTGTCTCCAACGGCGAGGAGTTCAACGCGTGGGATTACCGCAAGCTGACCAACGAGCGGGTGGTGCCGCACTCCATGGCCAAGCGCTCACTATTCCAGAATAAACCATACTTTGTGGGCGCGCTTGCACGCTTCAACCTTCTGGGCGAGCGTCTTGACGGCGCTGCCGGAGAGCACTTCCGCCGCTGCTACAACCTGTCATGGATTCGCAACCCTATGTACAACAACGTTGCGCAGGCGATCGAGACCGTATGGGCGCTTGAAGAGGTGCCTCGTATCGTAGATAAGCTTGTGGCCTGCGAGGAAGACCCTGAAATCGTTGCGCCATCCCGCAATAAGGGTGCCGGTTCAGGAGCGGTCGAGGCGCCGCGCGGTACGCTCTACCATCACTACGAGGTCGCGGACGGCAAGGTGATTCGCGCGGATATTATAACACCCACCGCTCAGTTCCTTGACATGATGGAGCAGCACATAAGGGTGGCTGCCGAGAATCTCCTAAAAGAGGGAGACACCGAGGATATCGAACTCAAGCTTGAGATGATCGCGCGCGCCTACGATCCATGCATCTCGTGCGCCACACATCTGGTCAAAGTCAACTGGAACTGATCCAAAAAGATAGATTTTGAAGTGCTACGAAAGACCGTAGGGGCGACGCATGCGTCGCCCCTGCAAACATGCTCCTTTTTGGCGGAGCCAAAAAGGTCGCAGATTTAGAAGCCAGGGGCGGTTACCCCTTGCTGTTTTGATTGTGTATTAACGCCACATGACCCCAGAGATTCAACAATTTTGTAGGGGCACGGCATACCCTATGAGCGTTTGAACCGCTCAAGGGGCACACTGTGCAGTGCCCTTACTATTAAACGATATCTAGCCAGTTGGCTATGACTATTTGGGACCAGGTTTCCAGATCTTCTATTCCTTTTCTAAGCTCCTGGATGCTCAGGAACTCAAGCGATGTGATGGAACGCTCCCTTTTTACAACCCTTGGCTCTTCCAGCTCCCATAAAACCAGCACCCCAAGATGAACCCTGCCCACCGGGTTGGAGTCGTCGTTTATTAATCCCGCCACCCGCTCCGTGAACTCGGTCTGAACCTCCACTTCCTCTGTCACCTCGCGCCTGAGACCGGCTGCAAATATCTCCCTTATGCTTCGCTCAAAAAGGCTGTGATCGGTTACGCTTATGTGGCCGCCTATCCCCACCGATCCCAACGAACACAGTCTTCCTTCACCTGTCTCCTTTCCGCGGACGTAGCAGAGAAGTCTCTCCCGGCAGACCATCACCACGTAGGGGATGAGCTGTTTGAAGGATGGGTCTTCCTCCGCCCTGCCCCTTTCAATGAATCTTGCCTGGCCGCTCGAAAGGATTCGCTCCAGCAACGTGCCGTCGTCAGGGCGAAATCCCTGAAACCCGCCAAGCTCGTCCAGGAGCGATTTGGGAAAGCAAAGCACCCGCTCGTGGGAAGCCTTCATCTAAAGAGTACTACCTTGCGGGAGAAGGCCTCTCCCTCCGAGCTTACAACCACATAGTAGACGCCGTGGTGTATTCCCGCAGGCCAGTGCAGTTCAACCTTGTCCTTAACGCTTGTAGGGGGCAATAGCGTAGAGATGCGTCGACCCGTTATGTCGAAGAGGTCAACCCTTATTCTTCGCTCATATGGGATTACCAGGGTGAGTTTCGAGGAGGACGTCCTTACTCCCGCAGGGTCGGAGAGTTTGTCCACCACCTTACCCAGGTCAGGCAAACTGTCTACGTCCTCCTCCAGATAGAACGATGGTTCTGCGGCCAGGGGTTTGCGCCGCTTGAACAGCGCGCGAATCTCGGTGCTGTCCAGAGCACGAGGAAGAAGCACTATCTCATCTAATGTTCCTTCGAATGAGGGTTTGTCTTCGCCATTCCCTCCTATAAAAAGGTTTGAGCCCGTTGAATAATCAACGAGTGGTGCGCTGCTTATGCTTGGAAGGCTATAGTCCGTTCTTGCCGAATCTGCCAGCTCCCCGCCCTCATAAAGTCGCAGCCATTGACCGTCATAGACGGCAACCACATGAATCCATCTGCCAAGGGCTTTCCTTGGGTCGTCTATCAACCGATAGAATGCCCTGTCCAGGTATTCGTTAGGCATCCAAAGGGTGTCGTGAAGGAAGGTGATATCCTCCGGGTAAGGCGGCTCGGAGAAGTAGGATAGTAGTCCTGCCTTGTAATCTGCCTTCTCTACTGCTTGTTCAAGATTCAACTGCGTGAGAACCAACCCCGATTCCCACAGGTGTTCTCCATCAAAAGCCAACCCCTGGGAGTAACCTACGTTCCTGTAGCTTCCCAATACGACCGCCTCGCCTTTATCCAGTGACGCCTGTTCGTCCAAGACGTACGTTTGCCCGGATGATTCCCAGGTGGAAACCACCAGACGCATAGTGTCGTGGAAGGTGGCAAAGCAGCAGGCGGATACGTTATCAACACCCATGGGGAACTCTCCTGTGGTCACGGCGCTGTGGATCGCAAAGGAGCTATCCGCATCTATGGCGTAGAGCTTGTCCGAGTCGTAGTCAGCGGCCCAGAGAACTCCACGCGTGGAGTCATAAGCAAGACCTGACGTATGTGTTGCCTCAGGCGGCATGTCGAACCAATCCAGCAGAGTAAGATCCGAAGGGTCTATTCTCCATACGCGGGATACAGGCGGGGTCTTGCGATAAGCTGAGAACAAAAGCTCTTCTCCAATGGTGGCTAGACCCTGGGGGACGAACTCCGGGGGGATTTCAGGCGTGCCCGCACGCTCCCAACCGAACGGAGGCAGGCAGCACGTTTTGGGGCGGCTTACACCTTGAAGGCTGAAGCAAAGGTTGCCTTGCCGAAGCCAGAGCGAGAACGCATCAGGCCGCTCGGCGAGTATCCGAAGAGCGTTTGAATATGTAAGGTGCTCCAGGGTGTCCAGTCTCAGCCACAGCGCTATTGTGAACGAGTCTCTGCACGCCTCGGCAGGCATATCCCACGTGGCAAAGGAGCCAGGTTCAAAATGCAGGGCCGAGCCGGTTGAAAACGTTTGATCCTCTCGCCTGCCCCATCCGCCGCCGTCCCTTTCACACCAGGCAACCCCTTGAAGGATCAGGCTGTCGTGGCCATCGCCTGACACGCCCACGTCCCCTTCACCCTCGTCGCAGTGAAAGACCCAGCCGCGACCGGAATCAACCTGGGCCTTGGTGAAGATCGCATCGAAGCTGTCTTCATATCCGTCGGTTGAGGAGGAATACAGAAGAGTAAGTTTACTCTCATCTGGGAACAAAGAATCCAGCCTCAACCATATCCTGGTTGAACATGTATGAATACCATCTGCCACCCAATAGGATAAGGGTTGAACTCTACGGAAGAATCGTAGGGCATTTCCTTCCAAGTCAAGCTTGCCCGCTTCGATCAAAGATCGAGTATCCAGCGTGAGCATTATCTGAACGTCTGTCTGCAGGCTCTCCGCAGGATTCGATACGACTACCTCTCGCTCGTAAACGGTGGCGCTTGCGAGAAGAATCACCAGCCAGAATGACATCTTTTTCTCCTAGGATAAGACATTCGTGGTCAACTTTACTCAAACGGCTTGTGCTGTCAAGTCCGCGATTTGCCCAAGGGAATCCACAGTATCTTCGGGACACTGAAAAAGGGAAGTCGGCTTAAATTTTCAGATGCGTATACAGCCTTGACTAAACCTTATGTTGCCGTAGAATCCCTTGAAAGCGTAAGGAGGATTCATGGTGTTCGAGGAAATTCTTGCAAGGTCCAACGGAGCCAATTCGTGCTGGGCCGACCTTGCTGTAGGAACCCCTGCGTCGCCAGACTACAAGACGCCGCAGGATTTCGACCCGACATCTGCAAAGGCGCGTGAAGAGATTATAGATAGAATCATAACCGCCGCACTGGATAAGGATGTACGACTCCTGGGAACGGCGGACTACAACCTGGGGCTTGATGAGCGGGGAGTTTGGCTTGACGAGCTTGGCAAGAGAGCTAAGGAGCGCGGGGTGAGCGTTTATCCCGGGGTGCGTTTGCTGCTTGAAGAGGGGGTGGATTTCGTGGCTCTTTTTGAACCAGGACGTCCTCAGGAGGAGATAGACAAGTTTCTTGCAGATCTGGGCCTTGCCGGCAATGCACGTTTTTACCGCAGCAACAAGCCGGTGCAGGTGGCGCTTTCGCCGCGCGAGGTGGTTGCGCGGGTGCGCTCCGCTCAAGGCATGGTGCTTATCATCTACAACGACGCCCTTAAGGAACACCCGGCAGTGGTCTCCGATCCCTGGGTGTGGGGTGTGATTCTTGCTCGAGGCCCGCAGGAGCTGGCTCCAGAAGACGAAGCTGTGCTCTCAGGCAAGCGCAAGGGTTTCGAGCGCAGGCTACCTCTGGCGCGCCTTGCCGGATCATTCGCACAAAGACCTGAAGACGTGGGAACGAAACGTGTTTCGATCAAACTGGGCGCGCCCAACCTGGAGGGTCTGCGGATCGCGCTTCTCGACTCCAGGTCCAAGGTGCGTTTCCCCCACGAGATAGAGAAGCGCTCCTACTCGCGTCTTCTGGGAGCTCGCTGGGAAGGAGGCTTCCTCGACGGCCTGGCGATCCACTTCAACCCCAGCTTCAACGCCATGATCGGAGGACGCGGCACAGGCAAGACCACCGTCATCGAGACCCTGCGCTACGCGCTTGATGAACCACCCAAAACAGATCGCAACCGCGAGAACCACGAGCAGATAATGCGCGACGTGTTCCTGCCCGGCTCCAAGATCTCGCTTCTGGTTGAATCCCACGAACCAAGACCCAAGCGCTACCTAATAGAACGCATCTACCCTTTCGAGCCGGTGGTGCGCGATGCGGACACGGGCGAAAAGCTCAAGGTCGATCCCAAGGATGTGTTTCGTGCCGAGATCTTCGGCAATAAGGAAATATACGAGATATCCAA
This sequence comes from Caldifarciminota bacterium, assembly GCA_034717795.1. Classification (GTDB taxonomy): domain Bacteria; phylum Hydrothermota; class Tepidihabitantia; order B3-TA06; family B3-TA06; genus B3-TA06. Next base: position 1,502 of record JAYELY010000368.1, on the reverse strand, counting down.
ACAGCAGGACTTCCAGGTTAACCTGCTTGAGCGTCTGTGCGAGAAGGACCTTGTTGCACTTGAGGCGCAGGAGAGGCTTCTGATTGACAAGCTTGAGGAGCAGAACCAGGAGATAGCTGCCCTGGCCGAGGAGCTCTCCAGGCGCGACGCAGAGCTCGCCAAGTTATCTGCGGCGGAGGAGAAGCTCTCGCGGTTCCTGGAGATGGACATGCCCTCAAAGATCGATGAAAAACGAAAACTAGAGCAGGAAGCTCATGTCTTTGAGCGCGGCGAGGCGGTGCTTGCAGATATCAAGAAGATGCTTGCCGGACTCATCAGCGAGACCTCGGCAAGGCTCAAATCCTTGCAGGATGAAGAAAAGGCCCCGCTTAACCCCCAGCTTCTCGACGAATACACAAGCTCATTGGTCGAGTTCGTCGGGAACTTCGAGCGCAGCGTCCAGGGCCTGGTGGAGGGCCTGCAGGGAACCGAAGAGAAGCACCGCGGTTTCCACGAGCAGTGGCAGAAGCTCTATAACGAGGGCGAGGAGCGTTTTCAGGAGAGCCTGCGCAGTTTGCAGGAGCGTTTCCCTGGCGTGGACGTAAACGAATACATAACCCTTGAGAAGGAGATTATGCGTCTTCGCGAGCGCAAGGCCGAGCGCGATGCGGTGTCATCGAGGCTTTCCATGCGGCGCGACGAACGCAGGGCTTTGCTCGGTCAGGCTAAGGAGCTGCGCGCCTCGCGGTTCGAGATGCTCAAAAGGCAAGCGGACGGATGGAACGCCGAGCTGGGCGGGAAGATACACGTCGAGCTTTTGGCCAGGGGCGATCCCAAGCGCGTGGCCGCAGAGCTGCGGCATTTCATGCCTCGCTTAAACAGAGAGGACGCCCTTCGCATTGTCTCCGAGGAACAGTTCAGCTTTGCAGAACTTGCCAGACGCTCACGTGCCGGCGACCGCGACGGCGTGGCCGAACTACTTGGACTCTCGCCCGAAGAGCTGGTTCCATCCTTTGACGAGGAGATACTCTGCCGTATGGAGATGGTTGCAATCCCGCCCGAAGTCCTGATAAAGCTCAATCTCGGCACCGACAAGGACCCGAACTACCGCGACGTCTCGCACCTCTCCGACGGCCAGCGGTGCACCGCCATCCTGGGAATCCTTCTTTTGGAATCCCCATATCCCCTGATAGTTGACCAGCCTGAGGAGGATTTGGACAACGCATTCATCGTGGAGGAGATCGCCGAGCGGTTACGCGACCAGATGGACAAGCGGCAGTTCCTGGTTGCTACCCACAACGCGAACATCCCGGTTTTGGGCGATGCGGCGCAGATACTGGCGCTCGAGGCGGACGTGGATCACGGCTATTTGAGCGAGGGGCGCTACGGCTACATAGACTCGCCCCAGATCAAGGAAACGGTGGAGCGCATCCTTGAGGGCGGCCGCCGCGCGTTCGAGATCAGAAAACAAAAGTACGGGCTGTAAATATGCTCCCTTTTTGCCTATGGCAAAAAGGATCGCA
>JAYELY010000367.1:3574-6603 GCA_034717795.1 Caldifarciminota bacterium | reverse complement strand
CGGGGTGCACTTTGTAGGCTCTTCCGGAAGAGACTCCACCTATAACGAACACACCGATTTCAACCTCGCTTCGCTCGACGACGGCGACGGCATGGGAGAGGTCACGGACGTTACTACGACCACCCTTAAGACATACTCAGACTACCTGATTAACGAGGCCTCAAGCATGGCCTTCCACTTCCCGGTAGGGGTCGAGTTTGCGCCCCTCAAATGGCTGGCGCTTCGTTTGGGCGCCACCTTCGTTCACGAGATGAGCACCTACCGTACATGGGCCGAGGCAATAAGTGCTATCTATACAGAAACTTACACCCAGTTCGGCGACGGCACCAGCGATGCCTCCACTGCCTACCTCCCCTATGACATTGGGCACACCGAGGGCGAACAGAAGGAGACGCTGGATAAGGTAACCTACGACTTCGGGATCGGGTTCAAGATAACCGAGAACCTCCAGATTGACCTGATGGGCTTTTCCGACCTGTTGGATATGGGCAACTGGTGTCTCTCTGCTGTATTCAAGTTCTAAAGGCGATTTTTGCGAGCGGCGGTTTTACCGCTGCTCGCTTCATCTTAAAGGATTAAAGGAGAAGCATTGATCAAAAGAGCAGCATTCCTCTTATGCCTGGCTGTTCCGTTACTCGCAATAGATTGGGCTAACCCAGCCTCGATGGATCCTACGAGTGTGGAGCCTGCCGATGTCTTCACCGCCAATCCAGACAGCCTGCACATGCTTGCCCGTGAGGCTTACAATAAAGAAAACTACCTGGAGGCTGCCAGATACTACCTCGCGGTGGCCCATTACAAGCCGGATAACGTGACCGCGATCTACAACCTGGCCTGCTGCTACGGATTAGTAGGTGATGAGGAGCGTGCGGTCGCATTCCTTAATGCCGCATGGGAACGAGGCTTCAGTGATCTTGAGCATATCCGCAAGGACCCCGACTTCAAAAAGGTTCGCAAAGCCGAGGCCTTCAAGGAACTTATGGCAAGATTCGAGGAGGAGACAAAGGAGGAAGAGGAGGCCGGCATAGAATCATTCTCATTCCGTACCCAAACGATCCAGCTTGCAAGCCTTATCTATCCCGCCGATTATGACTCCACTCGCTCCTACCCACTTCTTGTATTCCTGCACGGTCGGGGAGGATCGGCTGAAAACTCCCTGCATCTATTTACCGACGTGGAGGAGGAAGAGCAAAGTAAGGAGATTGCAGCAAAGCTCTCTTCTTACTTTATCTGCGTTCCTGACGCCCCTTATCCACTGGACATAGGGGCAGAGGTAGGCTACAGCTGGGTGATTGAGGCGGCGCCTGACGGTGAAACCAGACGCCTTTCTTTTGAGCGCTCGGCAGACCTCGTCATGGATATGCTGGATGAACTGCTTGCCCGTTATCCAATCGATACCACAAGGGTCTATCTCTTGGGGTTCTCCCAGGGCGCTGGGTTGACCTGTATGGCAGGTCTTGCGCATCCCGAACGCTTCGCCGCGATCGCCTCCTTCGGAGGGTGGCTCGATGATAAGCTGACCGACGAGGTGCTTGAGCAGGCCAAAGACCTGCAGGTATTTATTGCTCATGGAACCAAGGACCGATCGGTTCCTTACAAGTTAGGCAAGAAAGCCTACAAGCGGTTGGGGAAGCACGGCTACGACGTTATCCTGGAGGATTTTGATGGCGGGCACTTCATCCATCCTGAAAAATTCCTTGCAATGCTCGAATGGATGGAGGGAAACCAGGGCGATTGACAGCTATACGTAACCGTTATATACTCCACGGATAATCGAGGAGGTTAATGTAATGCGAATCATGGTGCGAGGCAAGGGTGAGAAAGTATGGAAGCCGTTGGATGAGTCTGACTATGACAGCGAGTCTCACCTCCAGGGATTGCTTAACAAGGATATCAGCCTGATACCTCTTGACCCGCCGCTCCTGACCTGCGCCAGCGAGTTCGGACTGCCCGGCTCAGGGGCAACCGATATCGTCGCGGTGGATCAGGACGGTGCCATAACCATCATCGAGTGCAAGCTGGCCAAAAGCCGTGAGGTCAGGCGAATGGTTATCGGGCAACTGCTGGAGTACGCGGCCTTCCTGACCAAGATGTCTGCCGACGAGTTCGTAGAGACCTTTGACGACCTGGCCGACGCTCCTTTGTACCAGACCATGGCCGAGAAGGTGGAGGACTTCGAGGAATCTGTCTTCAAGGAAAACCTGACTGACAACCTGAAGGAGGGTAGATTCACCCTGATCGTGGCGGTTGACCGCATCAACGACGAGCTTCGCGAGATCATCCTCTATCTCAACGCCCACAGCGACTGCACGGTAGGGGCACTGGAGCTAGAGTACTTCAGGGATGAGCAGCGCGAACTGCTCGTCCCGCATCTGTACGGTGGCCCGGAGGTAAAGGAGGCATCTGGACGTGAAACATCCAGCGGTAAAACAAGAAGATGGGATCGCGATTCGTTCTTCAAAGACGCTAGAGAAGAACAAGAGTTGGATGAAGAATACATTAAAGCCCTCGAAGAACTGCTCAAATTCTCACAAGGAAACGCAGATGAATTTGTCTGGGGTAGAGGCAAAACCTGGGCTTCCTTCGGTTTTAAGGTACTGAAAGGGAAGCTCAAATTAACGATATTCTATGCATATACCGACGCCAACATTAACATCAACTTCTCCTCTCTCAACCGCATCGCACGAACTGCTGACTTAGAAGAGTTCCAGCGTAGATTAAATACAATATCAGGAATTAAGCTCGAAAAGAAATCCTTTGAGCATTTCGCTCCTTGGATTGATATGGAGGTATTTGTTAAGGATAAAACCGCACTCAAAACCTTCAAGGAAGCGGTGCTCTGGATGAGAGACAAGATTCGTTCTTACGATGAATAAATCAAAAGCAATAGATATCCTCCTCGCCGAGGCGTCAGCGCCCATCGGGTGGCGGGTGGAGTGGAAGTTGCCAGGACGTGAGCCGGGTTCGCGGTCCTGGCACTATCTATTCTCTTCTTCCTCGCGGTAGACTTCCGTTTCTTTTCACCTCAC
>JAYELY010000367.1:2056-3474 GCA_034717795.1 Caldifarciminota bacterium | reverse complement strand
CCGAGGCGTCAGCGCCCATCGGGTGGCGGGTGGAGTGGAAGTTGCCAGGACGTGAGCCGGGTTCGCGGTCCTGGCACTATCTATTCTCTTCTTCCTCGCGGTAGACTTCCGTTTCTTTTCACCTCACAAGGTTAATGCTTAACCTTACGAGTACCCTACAAAAGGACTTACGAAGAGGCCACCCTTCATGGTGGCCTTACATTTTTTACCTCCGATCTTTTCGCCGACGGCGAAAAGGAGGATTAAGGGGTATAATTATGCTGGGCGTTTCCGCCCCACATCAGCCAGCCCGAGGCGTGGCGGTCTTTGGCATCAAGACAAAAGATAGTGCCGTAATCCGTTCCCCAGTAAACACTGCCTTCGGCAACAGCCGGCTGGAAGCGTATCGGCTCGCCGCAGGCATAACGCCAGAGTTCGGAGCCGTCCTTTGCGTCAAGGCAGATGATCTCGCCCGAGACCGCTCCGATGTAGAGCTTGCCTGCTGCATAGGCAGGGGGTGAGAAGGGACGCCCACCGGGAGAGTCTTTGATTTCTATGTACCGGCTCCACAGAACCTTGCCTGATTCAGCTTCAAGCGCCTTCAAGGTATCTCCCATAGAACTGTAGGAGATGCCTTGGACTATCGTAGGCCGTGAACCCTGATAAGCCCAGACACCGGAGACGGTAGCGACTCCCAGATTAGCTTCACTTTGCGCGAGCTTGGCCGCACTGGGAGCCGAGCCGAATCCGACAGCCGCGTCAAGTGCCGCCTGTTCCGAGGCGTACCTGGACGAGCGATCAACGTTCAGGTAATCGGCGTCCTGTTTTGCCCACAGCTTCTCGTTGTCGCGCTCGCCTGAGGAGGTTATCCTTGCCTGTCCTTCGGTGCGAACGGTCTTGCGTTCGCCGGCCACGATGCGCTCGGAGTCCTCGCGCAGGCTGACGTACACCTCACCCTGCCATATCCATGGTGCCGAGGTCGCCTGCTGCTCTTTTGAAAAGTGTTTCTTGCCTGATGCAAGATCGAAGCAGTGCACCGAACCCTCAAGGGTGGTCGCATAAACCTTGCCCCGATCGATAACCGGTGCTGTAATCACCTCGCCTGGGATGGCCTGAGTCCAGTACTGGCTGCCGTCCTGCAGACCCATGCAGGACAAGGAATGTCCCCCGCGCTGGTCAGGGTAGGCCATCACGATGCGGTCGTCCTTTATCGCGGGCTGGCTCATCAAGGGATCGCCAAGCCAGCGCTTCCATATCTTGCGGCCTGTTTTCGCGTCGAGAACGTAGAGTATGCAGCTTTCGGTGTTGAACGCCACATATCCCTTTGAGACCACCGCGGCGGTCGGGCCGTCGTCTGCGCAGTGAAAGAGCCACAAAGGCTGGCCGGTTCGAGCATCGAATGCGTAGAACTCGTAAGAACCGAATCCACCGCCCACATA
>JAYELY010000367.1:0-1956 GCA_034717795.1 Caldifarciminota bacterium | reverse complement strand
CCACATATCCCTTTGAGACCACCGCGGCGGTCGGGCCGTCGTCTGCGCAGTGAAAGAGCCACAAAGGCTGGCCGGTTCGAGCATCGAATGCGTAGAACTCGTAAGAACCGAATCCACCGCCCACATAGACCCTATCATCAACCACAGCCGGGGTAGGCAACGGGAGTGAGCGCTCGAGCGTCACCTTCCAGCCCTTGCGTCCGTCTTTGGCGGCAAAGGTTTTTACGTCAAGCTTGGGATTCTGCTCCAGGCTTTCCATTCCATCGTCTATAAGATCCCCTGCTCCGGGTGCAACCTGGGGAACCGGTTCGATGATCTGCATCTGCTGCGGCACGTGGTCACCTGCCTCAGAGTCCAAAAAGGCAAAAAGCACCAGCGGCAAGACTACTATCCAGAATTTACGTCGCATCCGGCACGACGCAGATGGGGTGTTACGGGTGTTATCTCCTTGTGAGCGGAGCGTAGGCTCAGACCGTAACACACCATAATTATGAGAATACCCTGAAGGGGTACGGGGGGTGTTGCGGGTGTTACGGGGGGTGTTACGGGTCATTACGCCTCCTTTATAATCTTTATATCCTCTAATACCCCCTTGAGGCTGGATTTATTCCCTACCGTGCAATTCAGCGAACGGTTACAAGGTTTAACCTGAGTTAAACTTCGGCTAAGAAAGCTATAACAGTATGCAACCCGTCCTTGTGAGCTTAGTCGGCCTTGTGCGGGTCCTTCCGCGGCTTGTAGATCTTAAATAAGCCGTCGGGCTGGCGTTTGAGGAAGACGTATGTATCCTCGATTGTAACCTCTTCGCCTACCTTATGTTCGACCTTAGCGCGGTAGCAGAAGAGTCCATCGGCAGGAAGGTCGTACATCGTCTCCGGACGCAAGCTCAGAACTCGCAGGTGCTCTGCTTTTTTCTTCCAGGTCTTGAAGGTCGAAAACTTGGGACGCGGTGAGAAGGCAGCTTCGCCGCCGTAGAGGTTGGGATAAGCCTGGCCTCCGGGAGCCAGAAGGTCGTAGGCTGTTTTGAAGTCGTTGATGTCCAAGGCTGCGTAGTAGCGCAGGATGGTTCCGTGAGCTGCACCTGAACCTGGAATAATGTAGCATGAAACAACCGCGGCATCCAGTGAACCGGCCTGCTCTACCGCCTGTGAGTATGCCCTTATGCGCGCCTTCTGGGGAGCGGCGTCTTCTTTCACCGGAATGCCCATCGCGAACTCAAAGGTATCCGGGGCCTTGCCCGGAAGGGTAACGCTGCGCCTGTCAAGCACTTCCGCGTTCGCGCCGTGAAGCTCGACAGGAAACATCCCTTGTGCCACGCTTGCTTTACCTGTTACCAGAATCCACGAGAAGGTATCACCCTTCGCAGGCGTGAGGATCTCTATCATCTCGCCGCCAGAGACGAACTTGGGAGACTCTTTCTTGCCCTTGTCCCCGCACGCCGAGAAGATCAGGAGAGCTGCTATTGTAAGAAGTGTTATTGCACGTTTCATGGCGTAGTTTATTGACGATTGCTCGCTCTGTCAAGCAGGGCATTGCCTTTTTATTACAGGTTGATGCCCCACATACCTGTGATCTCGCCGGTGTTCCATGCACTCAACACTCAAACCTAGAGTAAGCACGTATAAGCGTGGTCATCTGCTCCAGGTCTGGCACAACCTCAGTCCGGGGTCTTTTTCATTCTTGTTTTAAGGATACTTTTCTTTACCAAAGCCTTGCCTACTTAGGAATGAGGCGTATAATCTTGTAACTGAATTAGGGATTCGATATAGAATGGAGGTAAACAATCAAGGGATTCTTGGCGGTATTCCTGACGAGTACATTGTCAGCGGCGATGGTAGCTTCTCCCTTTGATGGGATTTTCACCGAAGGCTATGGGGTATCCCTATACGTAACGCCGGAAGGTGAGCTGCGCACCATCGGCTCGGACTGGGACCTCAACGACGACGGCTGGCTTGA
>JAYELY010000366.1:0-6610 GCA_034717795.1 Caldifarciminota bacterium | reverse complement strand
TTTGGAACGACGATTTCAACCCTCGCTACATCGATTTCCCGGTAAACGCAAGCGTAGGTTATATGTCAGGTGGCTATGAGAGAGGCACAACCTGGTACGGTTGCCTTTACAAGACCACCGACGGCGGGGCAACCTGGGATACGGTGCTTGTGGATACCTCGATGTCCATGAACGACATGACTTTCCCTGAAACCGACCAGGTTGGCTACGTTATCGGCAGTAACAAGGCGTACAAAACAACTGATGGAGGAAATAGCTGGCGCAAGCTTGAGTTCGGACAGGACACCATTCTGCTTTTCTGCCACTTTGTTGATAACAGGTTGGGATTCATAACCGGCATCCACAACATAGAGCTTTGCCTGCCCTACGACCCCGGCTTCGTAATGAAGACTACAGACGGGCTGATTGGCATAAAAGAAGAACCGGTTGATGTGAGACTTTCTAACCTGCAGGTGTTGACACCCATCGGTCGTGAGGCAGTCCTATACTACTCCAACTGCCCCGGAGGTCTCCACGCTCAGGTCTTTGACGTTTCAGGCCGCAAGGTGGATGAGATGCACGCTGCAGGATCGTCGGGCACGATTATTTGGGGAGCAACACATTCGCCTGGCGTCTACTTTATCCGTTCCTCTTCGGGCAGTGCGACCGCAGGAAAGGTCATACTGATCGAATAGAAGGCTTTACCTGTATTGATCTTACCCATCGGACAGCTCCCCAGCGCTGCCCAGGGTGTTATGCGCCGTCGAGATATACCTTCTCTCAAGTTAAACTTACATTGCAGCTGCAAACCCGGTTCAGCTAAAATTCGTCTAACAGCCATGAAGGATCGTAGGTATTGACAACGCGCCGCTGAACCGTATCATAAGCGCCAATGGAAGATAAGCTTGGAGTACGTGAGTTTCAAGATTTGATTAAGGAAGAGTTCTTCCACAAGGATTCTGGCCGTGGGCTGGCACGAACGTTTGTGTGGTTCAGTGAGGAAGTCGGTGAGTTGGCACGAGCAATAAGGTACGCAGACAAAAAGGCTCAAGGGGAGGAGTTTGCCGACGTTCTCGCCTGGCTGTGCACTTTGGCAAATCTGGCCGGAATAGACCTTGAGGAGGAAGCTAGAGCAAAATACGGAAAGGGCTGCCCGCGGTGCGGGTCAAAGCCGTGCAGATGTAAAGAAGCCTTTAAATAGGAGGGGCATTTGACTTTACTTATGCTAGTTCCGCTTCTCCTCTCCCAGGCGGAACCGCCAGTGGACTCGCTGGCAGAGCTGCTGCCGCCAATCAGACCGGCGACAGAAGTTCAAGTCTCAGACTTTCCCAACGACGAAGGCCATCAGCTGGTAGTACGCTGGAAGCTTTCACCGGACGACAAGCTCCTGGATGATTACATCCTCCTGCGCTCTGAAAAAGGAGGAGAGTTCCAAGCAGTGGCGGTTATCGCACCAGGTACGGATAGTATCGTGGATGACGGAGGGATCGCAAACTTCACGGACTATGCCTACAAGGTGGCTGCGGTTCGCGGGGAAGAAACGATTGTATCAGATCCCTCGGCTGCGGCCCAGGCCGCTGGACAGTGGTTCCATATAGGCAGGATCAACGTTCTGGTTGCGATGATCTTCTTCTTCTCTCTGGTCGCGTTCTTCATCTCCCAGGCGAAGCAAGGCAAGAACCTGTTTCTCAGAAAGATCGCAGGGTTGGAAGCCATTGACGAGGCGGTAGGCCGCGCCACCGAGATGGGGCGACCCATACTGTTCGTACCTGGTCTCTCGGACATCCGTGACATCGCTACCATCGCGGCGCTCAACATCCTGCAAGGTATAGCCAAGAAAGCGGCCCAGTACGATACACCCATCATTGTTCCAAATAAAGATCCTATCGTGTACACCGTGGCCCGGGAAATCGTTAAAGAAGCTTACTCTGATGCAGGTCGTCCTGACGCGTTCAATCCGGACAGTGTGTTCTTCGTTACCCAGAACCAGTTTGCCTACGTCGCCGCAGTTAACGGTATCATGCTTCGTGAAAAACCTGCAACTAACTTTTTCCTTGGTATGTTCTACGCGGAATCATTGCTTCTTGCCGAAACCGGCAATATCTCTGGTGCGATTCAGATTGCGGGCACCGACGCCTCGGCGCAGCTGCCCTTCTTCATCACCGCCTGCGACTATACCATCATCGGAGAGGAGCTCTACGCGGCATCGGCATACCTGTCACGCGAGCCAAACCTGGTGGGAACAATCAAGGCCCAGGACTGGGGCAAAGCCACCATTGGCATACTCCTTATCGTACTGACTATTCTTGCTCTATTCGGTCTTGAATTCGCAACCAAGATCGTCACCTCGGTCTAAGGAGGCGGCATGAAACGCAGAATACCGCTAACTATAACCCTGGTGCTGGGTATCGTGATGATGATCCAGTTCTTCATCCCTCACCAGTTTTCACAGGATTTCAAAAACACCGGCCTTGAGTGGCTGATAGTTATGGGTTCATTCGCTTTCATTATAGGACTTGCAAGCTTTGTTACCCACCACGCGACCAAGATCAAGCACAAGAAGGAAGGATGGGTCTACAGCCCAATAGCGCTCGGTACTCTTGTGGTTATGGCGGTGGTTGGAATAATCGGACGCGCTCCCAATATGAACTGGCTTCCCGTAACCGTTCAGGGTCAGCAGATCTCGGTCTTCACCTACCTTTTCGCCAACTTCTACAACTACATGATGATTCCTCTTGGAGCCACGATGTTCTCGGTGCTTGCCTTCTACATCGCATCTGCGGCCTACCGTTCGTTCCGTGCAAAGTCGCTCATTTCCATTCTTCTTCTTGTCGCAGCATTCATCATCATGCTCTCCATCATCTTCTATAACGTGCTACCTCTCGGAGACTTTGGAGAATGGCTGCTTTCAGTACCCAACATGGCTGCCAAGCGCGGAATACTCCTTGGGGCAAGCCTCGGCGGAATCGCAACTTCACTCAAGATCATACTCGGTATTGAACGCGGCTACATCGGAGGTACGAAATGAAGTTCTGGGAAAAACTAGGTAAGATAGATCGCCGCATCATCTACATGGTTCTGGCCGTTGCAGTGATCGTACCCCTTATACTCACGGTGAAACTCCCGTCCAAGGTTCGCGCCATGCCCCGAACAAAAAGCATTTTTGATCACATCGAGAACGTAGACCCCAATGGCGAACGCAAAGCCATCTTGCTGTCGGTTGATTTCGATCCTCAGACCGAACCCGAGCTCAAGCCTCAGCTGGAGGCGGTGATACGTCACGCCTTCGCTCGGAATATCCCGCTGATGGTTATGGCCCTTCCTATCCAGGGCACCGATATCGGCCTTGAGGTTCTGACAAGACTGGCTGAAGAACACAACAAGGAATACGGCATAGATTACGTTCTTCTCGGCTGGAAACCCAGTCCGGTGGCGGTAATCCTCGGTATGGGTAACTTCATTGATCAGGTTTTCCCCACCGATTACTTCGGCACCCCTTTGTCTGAACTGCCCGTCATGAAGGGAATAAGGAACTACGACAACGTAGGACTTGTTATGGACTTCACCGGGTCAAGCTTTTACATGGCCTGGGTCGTCTACGCCCATACACCCTATGATGTTCCGGTGGCTACAGGCGTAACCTCGGTATCAGTAGCAGATATCTACCCCTACCTGGGTTCCAAACAGTTCATCGGAATGCTTGCCGGGATGAAGGCAGGCGCGGAATACGAAAGGCTGGCGAAGGATCGTTACTACCCCAACGTGGTGGTCAAATACCTTGGAAAGGACTCCTACAATGTGACCATAGAAAAGCAGAGCTACGACGCTGATTCAAACGACATAGCCAGTCTTGCTCGTCGGTTCGATCTCAATCTGGATGAGTTGTATAACACTTTGGATTCTCAGGGCAAGTTCGAAAAAACCCTTGTCTTGCTGGAGTTCCCTGATACCACCACCTACTCCCGTGACTTGATCGTGAGACTGAAGGGAAAGCGAGCCTACACCATAACCTTAGATGGTCAAAAGCTTACCGTGAATAAGGATAAGATGCTGGCGATTGCCAATCTTTACGACGTATCCAAGTTAAAAGTAAACAAGTTACTCAAGAGAGAAGACAATCCACAAGACCCTAAGACGACCGATGTAGAACGCAGCATCTTCCTGCGAGGCACTCAGGCTATGCCCGCTCTCTCAGCCTCCCTTCTCGTAATCATCCTGTTTGTGATCCTCGGCAACATAAGCTACTTTGCAACCAGGAGGAAGAAATGAAGAAGTGGATCCCGACAATAATTTTCCTGGCAGTCGCAGTGGTATTGATCGTTCTGGCTATAGTATTTCTTCCCGTCTCAAAAAGCCTCTGGGTCTGGATAGCGGCGCTTCTGACGCTTGCGATCTTCAGCATACTTTACCGTGACAACCCGATCTACAGGGTGGCCGAACACCTCTTCGTGGGGCTTGCCCTCGGCTACGGTTTAGCCCTGACCTGGTGGCTGGCTCTGTGGCAGATCGCGCTTCAGCCCTTGTTCGAGGAAGGGCGACTCATCCTCATAATACCCATCGCCATTGGACTCCTTTACTTCACACGACTCATACCCAAGGTCTCGTGGTTGATACGAATACCAATCTCGATCGCACTCGGTTTTTTCTCTGGTATTGGTATACCCCTGATCTTCCAGGCCACCATCTTCGAGCATATCAAGGCATCGCTGGTTTTGCCTGAGATGTTCCAGCCCGGAAACCCCTGGCCAGGCATATGGGCGATTATACTGCTTATAGGAATACTCACCACCCTTGTCTACTTCTTCTTCTCACGCAAAGAAAAAAGCGTGTTGAGCCCTGTTTCCAAAGTGGGCATCGTATTCATCATGCTGGGATTCGGAGCCACCTTCGGGCTTACGGTCATGTCGCGTGTTTCGCTTCTCATAGGACGCGTCCAGTTCCTTCTAAGGGACTGGCTGGGTATAATTGTTCAATAGAGGAAGCAAACGGGCATAGAGCAACACAGAGATAGGTGTAACCTGCGAGATCGCAACCAGACGTAGGCAACATAGATGACAGGTATTAATCCGGCAATCTTTAGGGCCTATGACATCCGCGGTGTAGCTGATCGGGATTTCACCCCCGAGACGGTAGCCTCGATAGGCCGGGCGCTGGCGTCACGAGCAGCCGAACGCGGAGTCGTGCAAGTTGCTGTAGGTCGTGACATCCGGTTGAGCTCGCCAAGGCTTTTTGACAATCTCTCGGAAGGAATCAATAGAGCAGGCGTTAACGTAGTGGATCTGGGCGTTATACCCACCCCTTTGCTCTACTTCGCCCTGCACCATTTCGATCTGGATACCGGGGTGATGATCACGGGCAGCCACAACCCAGCCGATCAAAACGGGTTCAAGATCTGCGAGGCAAAACAAAGCCTTTACGGCGAGACGATACAGGAGCTGAAAAGGCGAATCGAGGAAAGAAGATTCAGTGAAGGAACGGGAAGAATAGAGCAACTCGATCCTATCCCTGCGTATCTTGATTACATGCACCGCTCGTTTGAGTTTACGGAACCGAGAAAGGTAATCATAGATTCTGGTAACGGAACTACCGGGGTGCTGCTTGAGCGGCTTTTTGCCGGCTTCCCCGCTCTTGACGTCTCCTACATAAACCTTGAGCCTGACGGGCGCTTCCCTGTTCATCTTGCCGATCCAACCGTTCCAGAGTATATGAAAGAGCTTGGCAGGCTGGTGCAGGAGCACGGAGCCGATCTGGGTCTTGGCTTCGACGGTGACGGCGACCGTATCGGCGCGATGGACGAGAAGGGCCGGCTGCTCTTTGGGGATAAGCTTCTGGCTATCCTGGCCTCGGAAGTGCTTGAACGTCAAGCCGGTGCTAAGATAATCTTCGACGTCAAGTGCTCACAGGGCATAGTGGAGTATATCCGTGAGCGAGGCGGCAATCCCATAATGTACAAAACTGGCCACTCGCTCCTTAAGGCAAAGCTCCGCGAAGAACAAGCTCCCTTCGCAGGCGAGATGTCCGGACATCTTTTCTTTGCCGACGAGTATTTTGGTTACGACGACGCCCTGTATGCGGCCTTGAGACTTTTTAAGCTTCTTGAGAATCAAAAGATGCCCCTATCGGAGCTCTCAGCCGAGGTTCCCTCCTACATCAACACACCCCAGATCAATGTATCATGCCCTGACGAACGCAAGTTCGAGGTCGTCAAAGCCCTGCAGGAGGAGTTCTCAAAGGAGTATGATACCATCACCATAGACGGGGCGCGAGTAGTGTTCCCCGACGGCTGGGGACTTGTTCGAGCATCCAATACCCAGCCGGTGCTGGTGCTGCGCTTTGAGGCCAAAACCACCGATGCGTTACAGCGTATCCGCGACCTTTTCTTTGCAAAGCTTAAAGAACAAAACGTAGAGCCCAAGGAGGTTCTTTGATCCCGGCAACTCAGGTAAAAGCAGGCAACTGCGTCGTTCTTGAGGGCGAACCCTACGTGGTGATCGAGAGCCGCCATGTGATTCAGGGACGTAAACCGGGCAAGATTCAACTTAAACTGCGCAACGTGCTTACAGGTTTTTCAACCGAAAAAAGATTCGCCTCAAGCGATAGGGTTGAACTCGCTACCCTTGAAGAGCGCGAG
>JAYELY010000365.1:4347-6635 GCA_034717795.1 Caldifarciminota bacterium | reverse complement strand
TCGCTTTGGGATCGTATAGGATCATGGGGATGCCGAAGTTTGCAAAGTCTGCGGCAGGATCGAACAGCAAAGAGACGGTGCGTCCCCACAGGATAGCCATGACGGCAAAGGTAAACAGGGAAGTGGCAAGTGCAACCTGGAAGATTCTTCTCATTTGATCACCAACCCTGTATTCGGAGGACAGGAATCGCCTTGCAATATACCACCCCACCGGAAATCCCAGCACGATGCAAAAGAATGGCACGCCCATCCCTGCGCCGACGCAGATCAGATCCAGAATTACAAATACAGGGAAGGCGATCCACGATTTTAATTTAAAGAACTTCATACCCTAATTGACGCCAGAATTTGCACGATGTCAATGTACGCTCAACGCGTCTGCTTCGGAGTGCAATGACCGTGTCATTGCGAGTTCTATCGACGATATAAGCAACAAAGCGGTTGTTGCATAACAAAGATATTTCCTCCCCTTTGATGGGGCAGGAAGCCTCTACGTAGGAGAGGCAGGTGGGGGTGATACACCCTGCCCCCTACCCTATGGGATACAAAGTATCCCAAGTGGCACACTGTCCCGTCAAGGGAGGGGTGATTGGGACGAAGTGCCCCTGTCGGGTAGAAGGTTAGGATGAGGGTTCCCCTCACCACTAGCCCCTCTCCCAGAGGGAGAGGGAAACTCTATCCGCAGATTGAAACTCGTTCCACTCGTTTCCCTTCGGTGGAACTCCCTGCGGTCGTTCTCATTCGGTGACGCAGATTAAACGTAGGGGCCGACCTTCAGGTCGGCCCGATTATTCTGCGATCTTTTTGTCCGCAGGGCAAAAAGGAGCACTCAAAAAGTATGGGCACGGCATGCCGTGCCCATACAAATCTGTGTAATCTGCGGTTAGATTTTTCTCTACTTCGCCTCTTCGGCGATAAGCTCGGCCAAGCGCTTGGCGCCTTCCTTGATCTGTTCGGTTGAAGCGTAGCTGAAGTTGATGCGCATGGCGTTTGCGCCGCCTTCGTCGCAGTGGAACGCTGTGCCCACAACGTAGGCCACCTTTTTGTCAATCGCCTTTGGGAACATTTCGGTGGCGTTCATGTACTCGGGCAACCGCACCCACAAAAACAATCCGCCTTCCGGCCTGGTCCATGAAAGCCCCTCGAGCTTGGGCATGTACTTGTCGAACGCATCCAAAATCACCTGGCGCTTGCTCCTGTAAGCCTCGCGGATTTTTCCGATCTGCTTTTCCAAAAGACCCCTGCTCATGTATTCGGCAAGGATCATCTGGCCGAACGATGCGGTGCACAGGTCGGCGGGCTGCTTGCCCATCACCAGCTTGTCCATCACCGGTTTGTTGCGGGTGATAAGCCATCCTACCCTGAAGCCTGGGATAAGGATCTTTGAGAAGGTGTGCAGGGTTACTACGCGTTCCTCGTCGTCAAGCAGTATGAACGGAGGCACCGGCTCGCCTGCGAAGCGCAGCTCCCGGTACGGGGTGTCCTCGATGATCATTGTATTGTACTGCCTGGCCAGCCCTAAGACCTCCAGCCTGCGCTGCTTGGGCATGGTAACCCCGGACGGGTTCTGGAAATCGGGCACCACGTAGATGAAGCGGGGGGTCTTTCCCATAATCTCCAGCTGCTCCAGCTTGGCCTTGAGAGCATCCACCTTCATGCCCGCTTCGTCCAGCTGGACCCCGTGCATCTCGGCCCCGTAGGAGTTGAACGCCTGAAGTCCGCCCAGGTAGGTAGGCAGACCGACTATGATTGCATCACCTTCGGTTATAAATACCTTGCTCACCAGATCGAGACCCTGCTGGGAGGCGGTGGTTACCAGAATCTGATCGGGTGTAATCTCAACCCCGCCGCGCTTCTCGAAGGCCACCAGCTCGCGAATAAGACCGGCGTCGCCTTCGGTTGGGCCGTACTGCAGCGCCTTTGCTCCGTTTTCAGTAAGCACCTTGACCGATATCTCCTTGAACTCCTCGACAGGAAACAGGTCGGGTGCGGGCAGGCCGCCGGCAAAGCTGATGATGTCCGGCTTGCTGGTCAATTTTAACAGCTCACGTATCTCGGACCGGCGCATTCGGTTGGCTGTGTTTGAGAATAAATGGCTCGCATCAAAAGGCACGTTACCTCCTTGGTTTTTCACCACAAGCCTACTCAGATAATCTGGGCTGTCAAGTTAAAAAATACCCCACGACGTTACTTCGTACAGTCGCGGGGACCCATCTACCTCCCCCTCGACTGGGGAGGATTGGCGTAAGCGCCGCTTCGCGTAAGGAGGGGGTGATATACCCTCCCCC
>JAYELY010000365.1:0-4247 GCA_034717795.1 Caldifarciminota bacterium | reverse complement strand
GTCAAGTTAAAAAATACCCCACGACGTTACTTCGTACAGTCGCGGGGACCCATCTACCTCCCCCTCGACTGGGGAGGATTGGCGTAAGCGCCGCTTCGCGTAAGGAGGGGGTGATATACCCTCCCCCATACCCTATGGGATACAGAGTATCCCAAGGGGCACACTGTCCCGTCAAGGGAAGGATGATTGGGACGAAGTGCCCCTGTCGGGTAGAAGGTTAGGATGATGGTTCCCCTCACCCCTAGCCCCTCTCCCAGAGGGAGAGGGAAACTCTATCCGCGGATTGAAACTCGTTCCACTCGTTTCCCTTCGGTGGAACTCCCTGCGGTCGTTCTCATTCGGTGACGCAGATTAAGAGATTGCTCCGCAAGCGTCGCCCTTTGGTGCTTCGTCCTGCCTCGCCTGCGTCTCACCAGTCCTCGCAATGACGAATAAGGAGGACTCATAGGGTCAACCTTAAGTGAGTGTGCCGAAAGCCAAAAAAACCAGACAAGGGGTTTAAACCCCTTGCCCCAACCCGGCTGTTAGTTGCGTATTTATGGGACTTACAATCTGCATCCTGTTCGAGTTGTCGGACTAACAGCGTCCATGCAGGGGTTTTGACCCAGCCCCCGTGCGTCCTCTACAGCTTGACAGAAATACCCCACGACGTTACTTCGTACCGTCGCGGGGACCCATCACGGTAGACAATCTACATTTGTTCCTTGACAGTGCCGCGATCGCGTTCTATAATCTAGCGATGAGTAACGATAAGCAAGGATACCAAGGCAAGCTGGAGCGGCTGGATCAAAATCGGTGGCGGATTCCTAAATCGGGCGGCATGTTGACCGACGGCATCATCTTTACAAGCGACAAACTCCTTCCAACCCTCTTGAAAGACAACGCACCCCAGCAGGTGGAGAACGTGGCGTACCTGCCCGGTATCGTGGGTTCGGCAATGGCCATGCCCGACATCCACTGGGGCTACGGTTTCCCAATCGGCGGGGTGGCCGCGTTCGATGTAGATAGTGGGATTATCTCTCCAGGCGGCGTGGGCTACGACATCAACTGCGGGGTCCGTTTGCTGAGAACCGACCTCAACGTCCCGGAACTCAAGCCCAAACTGCGCAACCTGATGCAGGCTATATACAATGCAGTGCCTGCCGGGGTCGGAAAGAAAGGAAGAATCCGCATCTCACGCGAGGAGCTCAAAAAGGTTCTGGTGCAGGGGGCGCGCTGGGCGGTGAATAAAGGATACGGCTGGGACGAGGATCTGATTCATACCGAGGAGGAAGGAAGCCTTGACGGAGCTGACCCATCGGCAGTATCTGACCGAGCCTACGAACGCGGGCTTGCCCAGATCGGCACCCTGGGTGCGGGCAACCACTTCCTGGAAATTCAGCAGGTAGACGAGATTTACGATGAGAAGGCCGCCGAGGTCATGGGTTTACGAAAAGGTCAGGTAGTAGTGATGATCCATACCGGTTCCCGCGGGTTCGGCTACCAGGTGTGCGACGACGCGGTGAAAAATCTTGGTCACGCTGTTGCGAAGTATCATCTCTCCATCCCTGACCGGCAGCTTGCCTGCGCACCAATTACCTCGCCTGAAGGCCGCGCCTACTTCGGCGGCATGGCCGGGGCTGCAAACTACGCCTGGGCCAACAGGCAGGCGATAATGCACTGGATACGCGAGGCGTTCGGGCAGACCTTCGGCATGGGAGCTCGTAAACTCGGACTTCACCTCGTCTACGACGTGGCGCACAACATCGCCAAGTTCGAGGAGCACGAGGTGGATAGTCGCAAACGCAGGCTCTGCGTGCACCGAAAAGGCGCCACCCGCGCGTTCGGTCCCGGACATCCCGACATTCCTTCCGACTACCGCGCTATCGGCCAGCCTGTTATCATCCCAGGCGACATGGGCACCGCATCCTACGTGCTTATCGGCACTTCCAAGGCGATGGAGCAGAGCTTCGGCTCCACCTGTCACGGCGCAGGCAGGGTGTGGTCGCGCTCCAGGGCGCTGCGGGAGGTTCGGGGCCACGAGGTCAAATCCCGTCTGGAACGTGAAGGAATCCTGGTTCTATCGGTCAGCACCAAGACCCTTGCAGAGGAGACGCCCGAGGCATACAAGGACGTGGACGAGGTGGTGGATGTGACGCACAACGCGGGCATCTCGGCAAAGGTCGCGCGGATGAAGCCGTTGGGGGTCATCAAAGGGTGATTGCTTGCGGGAAGAATAAGGTTCTGTCACTACGAGGAGTATCCAGGAGGCTGTCTGGGAATATGGATAAGCGGACAAATAGACAGAATGTCGCAGATTCACCCCCTCCCTGCCCTCCCCCATCAAGGGGGAGGATGAAATGGCGTACTTTCCCGCACAAGTCTGCATTGTATTGTCCCCTCCCCTGGTGGGAAGGGGAAGGGGGAATAATCGGATGGTCGTATCATTATCAGTCAAGTTCTTAGAAGGCTGCTTGAGAATAACCACAGGGGCACCGAGACACAGAGCGAAAATCAATCCTCGAAGGCAAGGTATGTATCTGTATGGCTTGACTAAATCAATTTTTCTTTCTAATCTGCGTAAATCTGCGTCATCTGCGGATTATTCAGTATTCTCGGACAAGCTCCCAAGGTATCGTGATTAACCAGGCCGTTCAGGAATCCATCAGGCAAGCTCCGCATAAGCCGGGGGTTTACGTATTCAAGGACGCCCGCAATCGCGTTCTCTACGTCGGCAAGGCGGCTGACCTTTCCAATCGTCTGCACTCATACCTCTCGCCAACCGAACCAAAGGCCAGGGCGTTTGTTGATAAGGCGGCGCTCCTCGATCTGACCCTTACCGCGACCGAGGCCGAGGCGCTAATCTACGAAGAGAACCTGATCAAGCTCTCAAGACCGCGCTACAACATCCGCTACCGAGACGACAAACGCTACCCATACCTCAAGGTTACCGTCAAGGAACCATATCCTCGGATCTACGTCACCCGCAACGAGCGCCGCGACGGCAACCTGTTGTTCGGTCCATACTCCTCTGCCAAGAACTTGAGAAAAACTCTCGATGCGGTGAAGCGCATCTTCAAGATACGCACCTGCCACTACGATCTTCCCGAAGACCATCCCGAACGCCCCTGTCTTTTGTTTCAGCTCAAGCTCTGCTCGGCCCCGTGCCGGGATGGTTTTCCTCGTGATGAGTACCAGGCCCAGCTCAAGGGTCTCATAGATTTTCTCATGGGGCGCTCCGAGGAACTCGAACAGGAAACCGAACGCCGCATGTGGGAGGTATCGGACTCAGAGCAGTTCGAGGTGGCAGCCCTTCTCAGAGACCAGCTTATGGCCATTCGCGAGGTCAAACACCATTCACGTGAAGCATCGTACGACGCAACCCCGCGCGACTTTATCGCAGTGGCTCGACACGCATCCCGCGCCGCAGCCGTGCTCATCAAGCTTCGTGAACGCAGGCTCTACGGCTGTGAAACGTTCATGCTCACCGTGCCACCTCATGCCGCCGACGCCGATCTCATCCACACCGTGCTGCGATCCATCTACACTCATACCTTTGATGTCCCCTCGGAGATTGTTCTTCCCATTCTTCCTGAAGCCCCCCAGGTTTTCATCGATTGGTTCAAGCAGTATCGGGATAAAAAGGTGCAGCTTTCTGCCAATGTGCGTGAGGAGAAGCGGCATCTTTTGACTGTTGCCTTCGAGAACGCGAAGCTGGCACTGGCACAGGACAAGCAAGCCCCGCGCACCGATCCGCTATTGGAAAAACTTCAAGACTACCTTCATCTCCCAGGCGTCCCTCACCGTATCGAGATGATTGACATCTCCAACATCCAGGGCACAAACCCTACCGGCTCCGTTGTGGTGTTCCGCAACTCGCGTCCCGCCAAGTCCCTTTACCGCAAGTTCAAGATAAAAACCGTCAAGGGAGCCAACGACCCGGCGATGATGGCCGAGGTTGTCGCTCGCCGCATCTCCCGCTTGCAGAAAGAGGGCAAGGACCTCCCCGATCTGTTGATCCTCGACGGCGGCAAGGGTCAGCTCTCCGTGGTCCGAGAGCTTCTCAACAAGATAGACGTCGCCCTTTCTGTCTTCGCGTTCGCAAAGACCCACGATCATCTGTTCGGTCGGGACGGCAGGGAGGTTGTGATCACTGGCAGCGATCCGGTGCTAAAACTCCTCAAGCGTATCCGAAACTCCTCGCACCGATTCGCAATCACCTACCATCGCAAGCTCAGAAGAAAATCAACGTTATCCTCCGAACTGGA
>JAYELY010000364.1:0-6661 GCA_034717795.1 Caldifarciminota bacterium | reverse complement strand
TGATCGGGAACTGGAAGATGCATACCACCCCGTCCGAGGCGCGCGAACTGGCAAGCGAGCTGCGCGAACGTTTAGGTGGTATAAGGGATGCAGATATAGCGGTCTGCCCGCCGGCTACCTCGATTGCTGCGGTGGCCGAAGCGCTTGCGGGTTCAAACATAGCCTGGGGCGCGCAGAACGCCCACTGGGCACAGACCGGTGCTTTTACGGGTGAGATCTCGGTCTCGGCGCTGAAGGAACTGGGATGCACCTACGTGATAGTAGGCCACTCGGAACGAAGGCACGTGTTCAGCGAATCGGACGAGATGGTAGCCAAAAGGCTGGCCAGGGTTGCAGAAAGCGGTCTTTTGCCTATACTTTGTGTAGGGGAGAAAGAAGCCGAAAGACAGGATTCTCGTACCGAAGAGGTGCTCGAACGGCAATTGACTAAAGGTCTTGCTTATGTCGAGAAACCTCCGGGGCTTATAGCCTATGAACCGGTATGGGCGATAGGGACGGGAAAACGTGCTGAAATTAGCGATGTAGAAGAAGCGCATCGTTTTATAAGAGAGAGATTGGCTGCAAGATTCGGCTCAAAGGCAGAGGGCATTCGCATACTCTACGGGGGAAGCCTGAAGCCTGCCAACGTTGCCGACCTTGCATCAAGCGAGGAGTTTGACGGCGGCCTTGTGGGCGGAGCGTCGCTTTCCGCCGTATCGTTCGCCGAACTCATAGCTCGTGCCATTGAAAGGAGAAATTACTAGCTATGCAAGCCGTATTTATTGCGATTTTCGTTTTACACATCCTGCTCAGCCTGTTGCTTGTGGTGGTAGTGCTTGTCCAGCAACGCACCAAGGGTGGAATGGCAGGTGTGTTTGGAGGCGGAGGCGGCGGCGGAGCCGAGCAGATCTTCGGCTCCTCAGGGGTCGCACCATTCATGACCCGAATAACGGCTATTCTGGGAGGGGTGTTCCTTCTGACAAGTCTGTTATTGGTGCTTTTCTCCGGGACTGCAGGGAGTGTTAGCAAAGCCCCTGCGGCGAGCACCCAGCCCCAGCAAACAGCACCCATCCCTCAATCTGCCCAGCCGGCCCAGGAGCAAGAGCAGGAAGCACCCCAGGAAGTGCCCGGACGGATTATACTTCCCGACACCACCGGAGGCAACTGATGTATGCAATCGTAGAGATAGCCGGTTTCGATTACAAGGTTAAACCAGGGGATCGAATTACCGTCCCGCAACTGCCCAATAAACCGGGTGAGAAGCTGGAGTTCCCCGAGGTGAAGCTTCTTCGGGACGAAAAAGAACTCAGGCTGTCCCCCAAGGTCTCGGTTAAGGTAAAGGTGCTCGGCCATCACCGGGGAAAGAAGGTGATTGTCTACAAGTTCAAGAGACGCAAGGGATACCGACGCAAGATAGGCTATCGAGATAGCCTTACAGACCTCGAAGTTACCGCTATCACCCCTAAGGAGTAACCTTCTTGGTAGCTTTTGCGTCCTTTGGGATAAGAGGTTCGTATGTATGAACAGTTCACCCAGCGCGTGCGTCGGATATTCAACAACGCACGCCGCGAGGCGATCCGCGTAAGGCACGATCACGTAGGGCCAGAACACATCCTCCTTGCCCTGATCGGTGAAAAGGAAAGCGCTGCGGCCCAGGTTCTTGCCAACCTCGCGGTCAATCTTGACGAGGTACGCGAGAATCTCGTTGCCTCACTTGAAGAAGGCAATATAACCATACCGTTCAACGAGATCCCCTTCGACGAGGACGCTCGTGCGGTGATCAACTACGCGATCGAGGAATCGCGTGCCATGAACCACAACTACGTGGGCACCGAACACGTTCTTTTGGGGCTTCTGCGTGCCGAGACAAGCATCGCCTCACAGGTTCTTGCGGGGATGGGGATCGATCTGGATACGATAAGGGAAGAGATAGCTCGCATCCTTGGAGTACCTGCGGGGAAGGAACGCAAACGCAAGTCCAAGGCACCTTTACTCGAGCACTTTGCGCGCGACCTTACCGCTCTTGCCAAGGAAGGAAAGCTTGATCCGATAATCGGTCGGGAAAAGGAGATAGAGCGTATTGTCCAGATACTTTCCCGGCGTAAGAAGAACAACCCGGCCCTTATCGGCGAGGCCGGCGTTGGCAAGACCGCAATCGTTGAGGGTCTGGCACAGAAGATAGTCGCTGGCGAGGTGCCGGTGGCGCTGCGCAAGGCACGTATCCTTGCCCTTGACATGGCTTCTATAGTCGCAGGAACCAAGTACCGCGGTCAGTTCGAGGAGCGGCTGAAGGGGATACTCAAGGAGATAGCCTCAAGTGAAAACGTCATCCTTTTCGTAGACGAGCTCCACACTATCGTGGGCGCAGGCGCTGCGGAAGGGGCGATTGACGCCTCCAATATTCTCAAGCCTGCACTGGCTCGCGGCGAGCTGCAGTGTATAGGGGCGACCACGCTTGAGGAGTACCGCAAGCACATAGAGAAACACTCCGCCCTTGAGCGCAGGTTCCAGCCGGTGATGGTCGAATCTCCCACGGTCTCTGACACCATTGAGATACTCAAGGGCCTCAAGGAGCGCTACGAGGAGCATCATCGGGTTCGCTACACCGACGACGCACTGCACGCCGCGGTATATCTTTCGGATCGCTACATCTCGGACCGTCAGCTTCCGGACAAGTCCATCGACGTCATAGACGAGGCCGGCGCCAGGGTTAAGCTCTTGAATCCTGTGCTCTCGCCGGAGATAGCCGAACTGGAGGAGAAGGTGGCCGAGCTTGCTCGCCGCAAGGAGCGGTCGGTCGCCGAGCAGCGCTTCGAGGAGGCGGCACAGCTGCGGGATGAGATAGAGCGCCTTAAGGAAACCATGCGCGAGAAGCAGGAGGAGCTGGAATCGAAGGGCGAGTACCCTCAGGTTACCCCTGAGGAGGTTGCGTACGTGGTTTCCAGCTGGACCTCCATTCCCCTGTCCAAGCTTGAAGAAGAGGAGTCCAAACGCCTTCTTCACATGGAGGCGGAGATCGCCAAACGGATCGTGGGTCAGGATCACGCCATAGCGGCTGTTGCTCGTGCGATCAGGCGTTCTCGCGCCGGAGTAAAGGACCCGCGCAGGCCGATCGGCTCCTTCATCTTCCTCGGGCCGACCGGGGTCGGCAAAACCGAACTTGCAAGAACTCTGGCTCGCTTCCTGTTCGGAAACGAAAACGCGCTTGTTCGGGTCGATATGTCCGAGTACATGGAGAAGTTCAACGTATCCCGACTGATAGGAGCGCCTCCAGGCTACGTAGGATACGAGGAGGGCGGTCAGCTCACGGAGCGCGTTCGCCGCAGACCCTACGCCGTCGTGCTCTTCGACGAGATCGAAAAGGCCCACCCAGACGTCTTCAACGTGCTTCTGCAGATCATGGAGGACGGACAGATCACAGACTCTTTAGGCCGCAAGGTAGACTTCAAGAACACGGTCATTATCATGACCTCGAACATAGGGACCTCGGATATCGCCCATGCCGGTCCGGTCGGATTCTCGCGCGACAATACCGAGGAGAACTACGAGCGGATGCGCGATCGGCTTCTTGAGGAGGTCAAACGAGTCTTCAGACCGGAGTTTATGAACCGAGTGGATGAGACCGTGGTCTTCAGGTCGCTTGATCGCGATGCAATGCTGAAGATCGTTGATATCCTTACGACGGAGATAGAGGAACGCCTCAAGGACAAGGAGCTTACCCTCAAGCTCGATGCGGAAAGCCGCGAGCTTCTGGTAGAGCAAGGCTTTGATCCCCAGTATGGAGCAAGGCCATTAAAGCGCGCCCTGCGCCGTCTGCTTGAGGATCCACTCTCCGAGGAGATACTGCGCAAAAAGCTGGAGGGCGGCCGCCAGATCAAGATACACCGCTCCGGCTCCAAACTCGCATTCGAGACCACCGGATGAACCTTTTCCTGATCCTGGGTCTTTTCTCGCTGCCCATAGGCGATATTCGGGTTTTGCCCTCCGGGGTTGATGCAAATTTGATCATCTCGCTTGCGGAGCTTAACCCTGGTATGCCTTACAGTGACGAGGCCGCCACCAAGGTGGTCAGAAGGCTCTATTCTACAGGCTACTTTGATTACGTAGCCGTAGACACCGTCCTTGTTGAGGAAAAGGTCCAGGTCACGATACAGGTAGAACAGCCTCCAAGGCTCGAGCGGATGGAGATCGTAGGCAACCGGAGGTTGAAAACCAAAGCCCTCCTTAAGGAACTCGAAGCCGATTCCGGCGCGGTGCTCACCGCACGCCAGCTCTTCGACTGGGAACGCAGGATACGCGAGCAGTACAAGAAGAAGAACTATCTTCTGGCCAAGGTCTCGACCAGGCTGATTGAAGGCGATAAGGAAGGCTATGCGGTCGCGCGAGTTGAGATAGAGGAAGGCCGGGGTGTAAAGATCTCAAGCATATCCTTTGAGGGCAACGAGAATGTTGCGGAAGGGAAACTCAAGCAAAGTATGAAGAACCGCTCGAAGTGGTTCATTCTTCGGTCGGGCCGCTTTGACGAGAAGAAGTTCAAGGAAGATATTGAGCGCATAGAAGCGTACTACCACGACAGGGGGTGGATAGACGCCGAGGTCACAGAAACCGATCTGCCCATAGATTCAACAGGCAGGCTTGACATAGTGATACACCTCGATGAAGGACGGCGTTACTACACGGGCGAGTTCAGCTTCGATGGGCGCGAGGCCATTGCAGAATCAACCCTTGCAAAGGCTGTGGTTTTAGAAAAGGACAAGCCCTACAGCCTTGCGCGCGCCCAGGCATCGCTTGAGAGAATCAGGCGCGCCTACTGGGAGGAAGGATACATCTACGCGGTGGTGGATCCGATCGAAAACCTCCGTGAGGATACGGTTGATGTCGCCTACCTTATCCGTGAGGGAGAGCCGGCACGGGTGAGACGCGTGGTGATAAAGGGGAACCGCAGCGTTCGGGAGAACGCAATCCGCCGCCAGGTCACGCTTCTGCCCGGCTCGATCTTCAAGTACTCGCTGGTGGAACGAAGCCAGCGCAACATCTACAACCTGGGTCTGTTCAGCGACGTTCGTTTCTATCCACAGACTTTGGAAGACCAGGAACCGGATATAGACCTTGTGTTCGAGGTAGAGGAGAAACAGTCCGGACAGATCAATGCAGGGGTGACCTTCAACGCCTCGGAAGGGGTTATGGGTTACGTGGAGGTTTCTCATCCGAACGTGTTCGGCGGAGCCGAGAACGGCCGCCTGCATTTCGAGAAGGGCACAAAGAAAACTCAGGCTTCGATCGGCCTTACCGAACCCTGGCTCTTCGATACGCCTATCCTGCTGGGCGGGGAGCTTTACTATACTACACGACAGTACGACCTCCGCGATGCCCAGGCTACCGCATACAATAAACGCTCGCTCGGCGGCTCTGTTCAAACCTCAACCCCCATACCCCTTGATTACACTCGCGGCGGGGTCACGCTGCGGGTTGAGCGGGTGTTCATTGACTCGGTCAAAAATCACCCCTTCCCTTCCACCCCGATCCTTGGGTTCGATCCCGCTTCCTATCCAAAGACCACAATCTCCACCACATTCGGCCTTGTGCGCGACTCGCGAGACTACTTCATCAATCCCTCGTCAGGTTCATACTTCAGCGAGTCAATAGAGTTCGCCGGCGGCCCACTGGGCGGGGATGTTAACTTCATCAAGGAGATAGCGGACATACACATCAACTTCCCAATAGCATGGGAGCGCAAGATAGTCCTGACGCAGAAGATGCGTGTTGGCTACGTAACCGGCTACACCCGGACGGATACGGTTCCTCTCTACGAGCGGTTCCGGCCAGGAGGAACGTCCTACGACGGCTTTGTACGCGGCTACGACGACCTATCCTTGGGCACGGTTTCTAAGGGAGCGCTGCTCGGAGGCCGCGCGATGACCGTCTTCAACACCGAGCTTAAGGTGAAGGTGATTCCCCAGCTCGCATTGATAGCCTTCTTCGACGCGGGCAACGCATGGGAAAGGATAGATCAGGTGAACCTTTCGGAGCTTAAGAAGGGTATAGGTGCAGGTATACGTTTCGAGATCCCGTTTATGGGTGTGTTGGGGTTCGACGCGGGATTCGGGCTGGACTACCCCAAAGGCACTACGTTCAGCGAGTGCTTCCGTCCCCACTTCCAGATCAGCCGCACCTTCTAGCTATGCCTCTCCAAAGCCTTGGGTCTGAAAATCAGTCTGAGCAAAAGAGCGCTACGATGCTGCAATCAGGATTCTCATGCTGACTCGACGACCTGTAAGGATGATCCCTGTCCCGGCAGGAGAAAACGCATGAAAAAAAGGGTTCTCGTAGTTGACCACGAACCAAAACTCTGTTCCATCCTTACAAGGGTGCTTTCTGAGCAGGGTTATGATGTTCAGGTCGCTGACAATGGTCGCAGGGCATTGGAGGTAATCCACCAATTCAACCCCCATCTTGTTATAGCAGACGTTGCTTTGCCCCAGATGGACGGCTTCGAGCTGTGTCAACGCATCCGCAGTGATGCCCGCTTTAAAGCGATACGATTCATCTTCCTTACCGCCAAAGACGCCCGCGAGGACGAGATAGAAGGGCTCTCGGTAGGTGCAGACGACTACATCACCAAGCCCTTGGACGTTGACAAGCTCCTTGCCCGCCTCGACGCCCGTCTGCGCTGGCTTGATAA
>JAYELY010000363.1:0-6687 GCA_034717795.1 Caldifarciminota bacterium | reverse complement strand
GGTGATGGAGTTTGGGTAGCCTGGACAACACCATGGTTCGGATACCAGGCGGTAGGTTGTACCCGCTACCAGAACGGCTTATGGGGAGAGCCTCAAATAATTACTGATACAATGGAGGAAGTTGATCACATTGGTTTGTCGATAACAACCGATGCCCTGGGTAGAATATGGATAGGCTGGAGGGAGATAGATTGGGAAAAGATGCCTGATACAACAATCCACCACATTAAGGCTAAGTACCGGGATGGGGAGACTTGGAGCGATGAGATACTAATAGCTACACACGACTGGAACTGGGCTACAGGTCCAACTCTTGCCCCGGATAAGGAGGGGGGCATGTGGGCGCTGTGGGTGCACGAACCAGAGGATGCTGCACAACTTCTTCTTAAAACCCGACACTGGGACGGCGTTGAATGGTCGCCGGTAGACACAGTAGCGGTTGCAGGTAAGTATTATCTATGTTTCCCTTCGGGTGGATTTGTTGTAGACTCAAACAACAACGCCTGGGCGGCATGGCGACAGGCTGTGGAACCAAATGACACCTCCGGTGACATCTATTATTCGGTTAATGAGGGTTACGGCTGGAGCGAACCTGCGCCAATTGACACTAATCCTGCGCTTGACCGGTATCCCGACATCGCGGTAGACGGTGCCGGACGCATCTGGTGCGTGTGGTCTTCCAACCGAGAGGGTGAAGACAAGTGGGATTACAGCATCTGGGCCTCCTACGCTACCGGCGTGGGTGTAAAAGAACCCGTAACACCCGTAACACAACACCCCCCTTCCTTAACTATAGATAAAAGCGTAGGGGGTGAGTTTACCTTCAGCGTATCACACTCCAATATTGTCAGGGGAATAGTAATCTACGACGCAAGCGGACGCGTGGTCAGGGATCTAACGATCAGTGACAATCAAACCATCCATTGGGATGGAACCGATAATAAAGATCAGGCTTTATCCCCAGGGGTTTATTTTGCACGACTATCACCAAACACATCTCCTCTCAAGCTGGTCTTGATACGCTAAGAGGGGCTCTAATCAGAAGCTAAAGTGGCGCTCTCCCAGGAAGACGTGCTCGATCTTGCCCTTGAGCTTTTTACCGAACCAGGGGGAGTTCCAAGAGAGTGAGCGGTTTGATTCCGCATCGAACGTCCAGCGCGCGGCCGGATCAAAGACCACCAGGTTTGCTGGGCCACCTTCCTTCAATTCGACCTTCTCACCTATAACCGACGCAGGCCCTGTGGTAAAAAGCCGCAGGAGGAGTTCGGGTTTGATAATCCCCGGTTCAACCAAGCTCTCCCAGAGCACCGATAGGGCGGTCTGCAAACCGATCATCCCTGCGGGTGCAAGGTCAAGTTCTTGTTCCTTCTCCTCTATCGCGTGAGGAGCGTGATCTGTGGCTATGGCCTGGATGATTCCGTCTTTGAGAGCCTCAAGTAGCGCCTTTCTGTCCTCCTCCGTTCTCAAGGGCGGGTTGACCTTGTAGTTGGCGTCAAAGCTTGAAAGCGCCTCGTCAGTGAGGAGCAGGTGGTGAGGTGTGGCTTCTGCAGTGACCTTTATTCTTTTGGCTCGTGCCTGGCGCACCAGCTCAACTCCGCGCGCGGTGGTGATATGTGCAACGTGCAGGTGGGAGCCGGTGCAGGAGGCAAGCGCTATGTCGCGCTGGATCGCAACCTCTTCCGCCACCCCAGGTCTGACCTTAAAACCCAGCTTTGCCGAGACCGCGCTTTCGTTCATTACTCCTTCTTCGCACATGCTCGGCTCCTCCGCGTGGGTAATAACCACGAGGCCAAGCATCCCTGCGTACTCAAGCGCGTGGCGCATCACTTCAGCAGAATAAAGCCAGTAGCCGTCATCTGAGACAGCCACTACACCCGCTTCCTTAAGGAGCGCGTATTCGGTAATCTCCTCTCCGGCTCGGCCCTTGGTTGCGGCTCCGATGGGGAGTATGCGCGCAAGACCGAGCTCATCAGAGCGCTTCCTGATGAACGCCGCCTGCTCCCTTGTGTCCGTTGGGGGCTGGGTGTTCGGCATCGCGCATATTGTGGTGAATCCTCCGGCAAGTCCGGCCCATGCGCCCGATTCCAGGGTCTCGGTATCTTCACGTCCAGGCTCGCGCAGATGGACGTGCAGGTCCACTAAACCCGGTGATAGGAGTTTATCCTGCGCCTCGATTATCAGGGTATCGGCCTCGGCAGGGAGCGTCTCTGCAATCCTTGCGATGCGGCCCTCCGCGATCTCAACATCCGCCCTTCGCATGGCCTCCTCTTCAGGGAAGAAGACGTATCCGCCGCGTATGAGAAATCTAGTGCTCAAGTTCGCCTCCTGCAAGTATGTAAAGGACCGCCATGCGTACCGCTACACCGGCGCGCACCTGAGCCAACACCACCGAGTTCGGACCGTCGGCTACAGCCGGTTCTATCTCTATCCCTCTGTTCATGGGTCCCGGATGCATAACCACCACGTCAGGTTTCGCCTTCTTCATCCGCTCTGCGGTCAGGCAGTAAAGCTTGCGGTACTCCCTTATCGAAGGAAACAGCCCCTTGCCTTGGCGCTCAAGCTGCAACCGGAGCATCATTATCATGTCGGCGTCGGCAAGGAGCATGTCAAAATCGGTTTCTATCCCTACGTTTGGGAAGGCCTTCTTAAAATGAGGCGGGATAAGGGTCGCTGGCCCGCATACCGTAATCTCAGCACCCATTGTGGAGAATCCGTAGATGGCTGAGCGCACCACCCGGCTGTGGGTAATATCGCCTACTACCACCAGATGTCTGTCCTCGAAACTTCCCAACCTTTTGCGGGCTGCGAAGAGGTCCAGAAGCCCCTGGGTGGGATGCTCGTGCGCACCGTCACCAGCGTTTATCACGAAGGCGTCGATCCTTTGGGCGATAAAGCGGGCAGCACCGGGACAGGAGTGACGTATCACCACCCCGTCCACGCGCATGGACTCGATGGTGCGAACCGTATCCAGAAGGGTCTCGCCCTTCTTAACGCTCGATGAGGCTTTGCTGAACCCGACCACGTCGGCGGAGAGCCTCTTTGCTGCCATTGCGAACGAGGTGGAGGTTCGGGTTGAGGCCTCGTAGAACATATTCAGGATTGTCTTCCCGCGCAGGGCAGGTACCAGAGGAATGGGTCTGTCCAGCACCTCGTGAAATCGCTCTGCGGTGTCGAGTATGAAGGTTATCTCTTCCCTGGATAATCCCTCAAGACCCAACAGGTTCTTGTGAGTCCAGGTCACTTCTATCCCTCCTCGGGTTCTTTTTTCTTAATGAATATACCTTCTCGCTCATCGGTTTCTTCAAGGAATACGTCTACTATCTCACTCGTTGAAGCGGGTATCTTGCGGCCGGTGAAATCCGCTCCTATAGGCAGTTCCCGGTGGATGCGATCTACCAGCACCGCCAGCTGAATCATCTTCGGTCTGCCGAAGTCGAGTATCTCTGTAAGTGCCGCTCGCACCGTGCGGCCGGTGTAGAGCACGTCGTCTACGAGCACGATGATCTTGCCCGTCACATCGAAAGGTATCGATGTCGTCTGGACTATCGGCATCTCAGCTGCAAGCTGAAGGTCGTCCCGGTAAAGGGTTATATCTATTGCTCCCACAGGCACATCGAGTCCTTCCAGACGTTTGATCTCAGCGGCCAACCTTTTAGCCAGCGCGTCTCCTCGACGAACGATACCAACAAGCGCAAGGTTCTCGGAACCCTTGTTGCGTTCGATTATCTGAGTGGCGATGCGGGTGATCATCCGGTTTATTTCAACCGCATCGGCTAACTGACGCTCAGGCATGATCTTTTTCTTTGGGTTTTACTCGCAGCAGCAGAGCCAGCGGCACCACTACACAGTAGCCTGCAACCAATAGGATCGGGGCAAGGGTGATGGAGCCGCGCGAGAGGCTATAGAACCCTGCGCCTATCAGAACAATCGCTGCGGCCAGCAGAAGCCAGTTAATTAGCTGAAAGCGCGGCGTCTGGGGCGCGGCTGCGGTCTCCTTCCTTCTCTTTTTTTTCATTTAATCTCCTTCACTTCGTTGGCGTGAATTGTGTATATACGTACCGATGGCTCGTCGGGATTGGTAAGGAAAAGGAGGCGTCCCAGTACCCCCCGGCGGTTCTCAAGTCCTCGGAGCGCCTGGCACAGGGAGAGATCCCCACCCTGAGTGAGTGCCTCGTATAGGAAGTTGTAGGCATCGTATCCAAGGGTTGCGGCCCAGTCAGGCTCCTTGTTGTAGCGTCTGGTGTAGTGAGCAAAGAACGTCTCGAACGGTATAGGATTTGCAATACGCCCCCCGGATGCCGCAAACCACGCCCCTTCAAATGGCGCCCCGCCGCGGCGAAGAATCTCCGCATCCGCAAAATCATCCAGACCCAGTATGCGTACCTTTATTCTATAGTATGCCACCTGCGGAACTACCGAAAGAAGCTGTTGGCGGTCAAGGGGCAAGAAAAGAGCCTGGGCGCTCTGGTGACGGACATTGAGAAAGGTTCCCTTCATCTCTACCACGGTGTCGCTCAGGGGGTGAGAGTAGATAACCTGGCCGCCCTCGGATCGCACCGTGGTCGTAAACGCATCGACAATCGTCTTAGCCTGCTCGTTATTAGGGTAGAGTATTCCGAATTTCGTTATGCCGTGCCGTGCAGCGTAGCGGGCGATCTCGCGGGCCTCTGACTCGGCGTAGGAGTTCAGCTGGAAAAGACACTCGTAAAGGGAAAGCAGACCTGGGTCGGTTGAGGTAGGCGAGATCATAACGATACCCGCTTTGGCTGCGATCTTTGCTGTGGCGTTTACTTCTGCCGAGGTCAACGGTCCTACGATGATCTTGGCTTTCTTGCGGATTAGGGCCTCTGCCCCCCTGGCGGCATGGGTTGGATCGGAGCGGGTATCGTATATCTCCAGATGAATTGTGCTGCCTCCCTTAAGGCTGTGTGCAAGTTCAATTCCTTCTCTTACCGATTGACCGTATGTCGAGAAACTCCCTGAAAGGGGCAGGAGCACCCCGCAGACGAGTTCACCCTTGAGCGCCGCCGCCGAAATCTCTCGCCCTCCTATCCTGTCAATATACGGACTGCGCGGGAAGCGCGCTCGAAGCTCGGCAAAGTAGCGCTCGGCCGAGGTATAGTTCTCCAGTTCAAAAGCCCGCATTCCCAATCGGAAAAGGAGCCACTCCGCTACGTCCGTGTCTTTATAGTTAGCATAAAGGTCGGTAAGCACGTTGTAGTCCTGCTCACGCCCCAAGAGATTTTTGGCCTGTGACTCCGCCTTCTTCCGCTCCCCGATGTTGTCAGAATAAAGGTAGGTCTCGAAGTATGCTAAAAGTGCAGGGACATAAAGCCCAAGGTGTTCATAGCCCTGCGCCAGAACGATCTGAACCTTAGGAATCAGCGGCGAGGCTGGGAACTCCGCCTCAAGCTGCTGGGCCGCGCCCACAGCGTGCCGCCAGTCCTTTTTCCTGACAAAAGCGAGCGATGCAAGGTAGTAAGCGTCATCTACAAGCTCGGAGCGCGGATAACCCTTTATGACCGAGGTGAATGAAGATATCGCCTTTTCGTAGTCCGCTTTCTTGTAGAACGCCTCTCCTGCCTGGAACACCGCCAGGGCTTCGGCTTCGTATCTGTCCCTGTTTACAAAAAGCCACGCGCATCCTGTGGCCGAGAGAAGAATCCCGGCGGCCAGCAACGGCCCCAAGGCCTTTCTTAAGTAACTCATCTTAGAGTGTTGGCCAGGTGCTCTTTGGTAAGCTCTACGTAGGAGCGTCCCGCCTCGCGAATCATCTCTATAGTAGACGGATCAAGCGTGCGTTTGACGGTCCCTGGAATACCCACTACCAGGCTGTGCGGCGGGACTTCCATGCGCTCGCGTACCACGGCACCGGCCCCAATCACCGAACCTTTTCCGATCCTCGCACCGTCCAATATAATCGCACCCATGCCGATAAGACAGTCGTCGGCTATCTCGCAGCCGTGAACGAGGGCACCGTGCCCCACCGTTACGCGGTCACCTATGATCACAGGTAATTCATGGGTAACGTGCAGAACGCAGTTATCCTGTATGTTGGTTTCACGCCCGATCTTGATGTAGTTGATGTCACCGCGCAGCACCGCGTTGTACCACACGCTGGATAACTCGCCCAACTCGACTTGACCTATAAGGTGGGCACCCGCGGCTATAAAACAACGCTTCGCTACTATACCGGGTTTTAGGAAGTCATGCATCTCGTCTGGATTTTACCTTATTACCCCTTCGAAGTCAAGCGGTTCTCACCCCGCAAAGTTAGAGACTAACTTTGTGGGGACCCCGACGGGACGATACCGATAGAGACCACATGCAAAGCTTGGCTGGCCAGTCTTTTCTCTGCGAACTTTTTCGCGTAGCGAAAAAGGAGCATCTTCTCCCCTTGACTCAAGGCCCAGGATACTTATTATGTTAACGTTAAGGAGAGAACCGACGTGAATAAGTTAGGACCAGAAGAGTTGTTTAAGACTATCTTTGAACGCTTGCCCCTGGCCTCGTTTTCATGCGACGCGGAAGGGGTGGTACTCGCTTGGAACGAGGCCGCTGAACGCCTCTACGGCTACAAGAAAGAGGATGCCCTGGGCCGTGAGATCGTTGACCTCATCCTTCTCCCTGATGAGAGCGATGAGGAGGAGGACTTGATTCGTCAGGTATTTTCAGGGCATGAGTTGA
>JAYELY010000362.1:0-6729 GCA_034717795.1 Caldifarciminota bacterium | reverse complement strand
GATTTAGGCGCAGCTAACCTTGCTGGTGCTGATTTTCTAAATGCCGACTTGCGAGAGTCAAATTTAGAAGTAGTTGATCTTGAAGGGGCTAATTTAACCGACGCAAATCTGAAACATACATACCTTTTGTATGCCAATTTCCAAGGAGCCAAATTAGCTAGAGTCAAATGGGATGGTGCGTCTCATTTGAATTGGGAACAAATCAAAAAAGTCGGTGAGGAAAAAGATAGGGATTGGAAAGGCGCTGAAGAGGCTTATCGTCACCTCAAGAATTATTTCCACCAAGAAGGTAAATATGACGATGAAAGCAAAGCTTACTACCGCGAAAAACTTATGGCCAAGAAACGAGCCTTTGCTGAGGGGAAAAAGTGGAGAGGTCGTGTTCTAGCTTTATATCAAGCTTTGACTGGTTTCGGAAATAAACCACTTTGGACAGTTGGATGGGCGGCTGCGGTTATTGCGTTCTTCGGGTTCCTCTACTGGGGCGGAGGGACGGCAGGCTTGTTCCAATTTGCCTTTAAGCCGGAGATGCTTCCGCATCTTAATTTCTTCAGTTACATATACCTCTCGGTCGTCACCTTCGCCACGTTGGGGTTTGGGGATATTACGCCTCTAAACTGGCAGGCGCAGATACCGGTTATCATCGAGGTGATTATGGGCTACGTGTTTTTAGGGCTGATTATTACCATCATTGCGCGGCGGTTCGGAAGGTGATCCCCCCGTCCTTCGGACACCCCCCTTATCAAGGTGGGCTAAGCCCTCACCCCAACCCTCTCCCAGAGGGAGAGGGGTCTGGTTCTCCTCTCCCACAGGGAGAGGAGTTAGAGGTGAGGGAGATCGTAGGGGCCGACCTTGAGGTCGGCCCGCATCATAATATTCGGGCCGGTTTAAAAACCGGCCCCTACGTTTTGCCATCGTGACCGTCCGTCCGCCTCCTTTGGAGGCGGGGAAGGGTGACGATCTCATGTCTCCATGTGTTAACAGTGGGTGCTATGAGATTGCTTCGCTCACTACGTTCGCTCGCAATGACATCCTTTTTCGGGGTCCCCGCGAGCGCACGCAGGGCGGTCGTGGGGTTTAAACTCCCCCTCCCTGGTGGAGGGGGATTAAGGGGGAGGGGATTCACCACAAAACCCTCAAAAATACCCCAAAATCGCCCCATTTTGTCCACCTTTTGGGTAGCTTTTGTCCAGCTTTTGACCAGCTTTGCCCGGTCTGGTGTCCACCTTTTGACCACCTTTTGTCCAACTTTTGTCCAGCTTTTGACCACCTTTTTTCACCCCATCACATCCGTTTAGGAAATCCTCAGGATTCTTTTAACCCCTTGATTTTTCGTAACATAGCGTCGTAGTGCGAGCCAGGCCAGAAGATTTTGTTGCAGCGCGGACATCTCCAGAAACGCTCCTGGGTCTGGAATGTGTAGAACGGGACCTTGCCCTTAACTTCAGTCTTATCAATAACTTGCAGCACAACGTTGCATGCGATGCATCTTGAAAACGGCTCAGAGCGCGTCAGGATTTGGTGCGAGGCTTCAAGCTGGCGCAGCTGCTCGGCAAGAATTTCGCTTTCGATGAATATAAGTCGTTCATCTTCAAGGACTTGCCTGCGGGTGAGGAGTATCCTTCCCTCACTCCTTGCTTGTTCCAGCAACTCTTCTGATTTGCGTCCCTTAACGTACTCCGCATCCCATCCAAGCACCCTTAGCCAGCGGGCCAGCTTGCCCAGCATGGCGTCTACCAGGAAGCGGGGTTTGGAATTCATCGGTATGATTGTAACTCGCATAGGGAAGAGGTCAAGGTAACCGGGCCGACCTGAAGGTCGGCCCCTACGAACTTCACCCTCCCCCTACCCCCTCCCGTCAAGGGAGGGGAATTTTAATGCTCCTTTTCGCTTGCGCGAGAAGACCGCAGGATATAACTTCTTAATGCTTCGTAGGGGTACTATTTCTTGGATGGTGTGTGTTACGGGTGTGTGTTACGGGTTACGTGTACGGGCTTGCCAGAGCAGGGTGGCGGTTAAAAAATCCTCAATCTCGCCGTCAAGCACCGCGTCGGTGTTGTGCTCTTCGTGTTCGGTGCGGTGATCCTTGATCATCTGGTAGGGAAAGAGCACGTAGGAGCGGATCTGATGTCCCCAGGCGATGTCGGTTTTGGCGTCCTCCAGCTTTTCGCGCTCCCTGGCCTGTTTTTCCTCCTCGCGAGCGTAAATGCGTGCGCGCAGCACCTTCATGGCGTTTTCCTTGTTCTGGTGCTGGGAACGCTCGTTCTGGCACTGGACGACTATCCCGGTCGGAATATGGGTGATACGCACCGCGGTTGAAAGTTTGTTTACGCTCTGCCCGCCGTGCCCTCCGGCGCGGAACGTGTCGATCTTGAGATCGTCCGAGTCGATCGAAACCTCTACATCCTCCATCTCAGGTATCACGAACACCGATACGAAAGATGTGTGGCGGCGCTTGGCTGAATCGAAGGGTGAGACTCGTACCAGTCGGTGTATTCCCGATTCACCCTTGAGCATCCCGTAGGCGTACTCGCCCGATACCTCGATGGTTGCGTCCTTGATGCCCGCCACGTCGTCAGCCTGAAGGTCCAACACGTTCGTCTTGTATCCCTTGCGCTCGAAGTAGCGCATGTACATTCGAAAAAGCATCTCAGCCCAGTCGCAGCTCTCAACACCACCGGCGCCCGGGTGGATTGTCATGATCGCTGTTTTGGGATCGTTTGGATCTGAGAGCACCAGGGAGACCTCAAGTTCGCGCAGGTCTTTCTCCGTCCGATTAAGCGTCTGGGAGAGTTCCTTTTGAGCCTGCGGATCATCTGCAAACATCTCAAGCAGTTCGTCGGCATCACCTATATCGTGTTCCAGACGCTCAACCGTCTCAAGGATTCGCTCTAAACGCGCAAGCTCAGACATTTGTTCACGCGCCTTGCGTTGATTGTTCCAGAAATCTGGTGCGGCCGCTTGTTCCCTCAGCCCCTCACGCTTCGCCAGAAGTTGTGAAGGGTCAAAGAAACTCCTTTATCTTTGCAAACTTCTCTCGAAGCTCGGCGATGCGTTCCTTCATACGTTACTTCCTGGCAGAACGTCTGGACTTTGCCTTTTCGGCAGCCTTATCCGCTTCGAGCTTTGCCTTCTGGCTGGCGGTCAGGATTTTCGTGCCCTTGGTCGCGCCGAAACGACGGCGGTAGCGCTCCACCTGGCCTGCGCTGTCGAGGATCTTGGTTTTCCCAGTGTAGAATGGGTGACACTGCGAACAGATATCCACCTTCATCTTCTCCCGCGTCGAGTAGGTCTTGTAGGTAAATCCGCAGGCACAGTGGACCGTTGTTTCCACGTACTTCGGATGAATCTTGTCCTTCATTCTCCTAAATCTCCTTTACTTCGCGGTATTTGTCTTCTAAAAGCAATTATAGTGGAGTTATCGCGTTGCGTCAACCTCGCTCCTTGCCGATTTTTCTTGACCAAGTCGGTGTTGAAACTCCAGGTTCGCTATTCGTTCATCGCGTCCAGGAACTCTTCGTTGTGCTTGGTAAGCCTCATCTTGTCGAGTATGAACTCCATCATGTCCACCGGACTCATCTCGGCAAGTATCTTTCTGAGTAGCCAGACGCGGTTAAGCTCGTGGTCTGTCAAGAGGAGTTCTTCTTTCCGCGTCCCGGACTTCTGCAGATCGATCGCCGGGAAGACTCGGCGGTCGGCCAGCCTGCGGTCAAGAACCATCTCGTTGTTGCCGGTGCCTTTAAACTCCTCGAAGATCACCTCGTCCATGCGGGAGCCGGTGTCGACAAGGGCGGTAGCAAGGATGGTCAAGGAACCGCCTTCCTCGATGTTGCGAGCGGAGCCGAAGAATTTTTTAGGCTTACGCAGGGCGTTGGAATCCAGACCACCGGAAAGGGTCTTGCCTGAGTGAGGAATGACCATGTTGTGGGCGCGCGCAAGACGGGTAATGGAGTCCAGAAGTATCACCACGTCCTTCTTGTGCTCCACCAGGCGCTTGGCCTTCTGAAGCACGACCTCGGCTACCTGAACATGACGCTCCGGTGCCTCGTCAAAGGTCGAGCTTATAACCTCCGCCTGGACCGAGCGCTCCATGTCGGTTACCTCCTCCGGGCGCTCATCGATCAACAGGATAATGAGCTTGATCTCAGAGTGATTCTTGGTGATGGAGTTGGCCACCTTCTGAAGTATTACCGTTTTGCCGGCACGTGGCGGAGAGACGATAAGTCCACGCTGACCTTTACCGATGGGGGTGAAGAGGTCTATAACGCGGGTGGTGGAGTCCGAGTCGTCCGGGTTCTCCATGTGGATTCGTTCGGTGGGGTAAAGCGGGGTGAGGCTGTCGAAAGGGATGCGTCTTCTGACAGATCCCACGTCGTCACCGTTTACCGCCTCCACCTTTACCACCGCGAAGAACTTTTCGTTGTCCCGCGGGGGTCTGGCACGGGCCAAAACCGTGTCGCCCGAACGCAGCCCGATGCGCTTGATATGTGTCGGTGATACGTAGATGTCGTCCTGACTGGGCAGGTAGCTGTAGTTCGGCGAGCGCAGGAAGCCGAATCCTTCGTTAAGTATCTCAAGCACCCCTGTACATTCTACCAGCCCATTCTCCTGTTCTTTGCTTTCGGCTTTGAGAATGGCTTTGACGAGGTCCTCCTTCTCCATCTCCATAGTGTCTATGCTAAACCTTCCCGCGATCTTTTGCAGATCTGCTAGTTTTTTCTTTCGTAGCTCTTCGAGTTCCATGAGCCTCCCTGTTTGTGTGTTGGTTTGGAAACTTTTCGCTGGACTTATCTATTATAGGGGAATTTTCAGCCCTGTCAAGCCCTCGACGTTATTAATCAGGGGTCAACCAGATCTTTATCTTCGTCCTTACAATTATACAGCTTCGTACCGCATTCGGAGCAGACTTCGCTGTACCACGTAAACCTTTTTCCGCAGCCAGGGCAGCTCCAGCGGGAACGCTCGTCCTTTAGCCACTCTTCGACCCCTTTCTCGCGTATAGCTTCCAGATTCTTGATAACGATTGAGTGGTGCGGTGAGGCGTCCTTGCGGAACGCCATAAGGGTAGAACAGGGAAACTCGTCGCACTCGAGGCAGAACTCCAAGCCTTTTTCCTGCGCGCACAGCCTCATTTTGCAATCGGTGCAGAATACGGCGGTGACCTCAGTCTTGCATCCTAGACAGCGCAGCTCTTCGGGCTTGCATTTCTTCATCTCGGCGGCTTTCTTGATCCACTCCTCATCGCCGCGTTCGTTGGCAGCCAGAATCGGACAGGCACCGCAGTACAGGCCGCAGTATGTGTCATATCTTGCTTGCATTCTTCCTCCTTAATCGGTTATGACACATTTTAGATTTTGCAGGCTATGTTAATCTTGCATTGGTGTTTGTCAAGCCAGGATCGCCAGAGGGCAAAAAGAAGGTGTCGTTGCGACACCCCCTCACTACCCTCCCCGGTCAAGGGGGAGGGTAGGGAAGATTATTGTCAGCTCTGTGTTCAAAACTGGTCGGGATAACTACCAACATGGTGGTACAGAGATTGGATATGTAGGTTAGTCAGTTTTTTGTTAGTGTCAAGTGATTTAACCATGTCGGCCTCAATAATAACGGGATGAAGTATCAGCACCCCGGGGTCTACGTTGTACTTTTGAAGTATGTCGGCAGGCGACTGCCAGTTCTTATAAGAGTTCTTTCTGACCAGGTTGAAGTAAAGCTGGTAGGTAAAGGCCTTGCCTAAGAACTCAGACCTGGCTCCGAACCTTTCTCTGGTATAGAACTCGTCCTCCACCAGCCTATGGAAGGACTCCACGTCCGCGTTGGCGTTTGGATAATGGGGAGGAATGAAGCCGTGCTTTATCTTCAATACCTCCTTGAGGTGATGCCTGAATCCTCTGGTGTGATGCATCCTCTGCCCTGAGAACTCAGACCCGTTGTCTGTCTGTATCTTAACCTGTGAGAGTTTTATCCCATGTCTCTTAAGATGATGCGCGAATATGTCGGCTGCCAGGATCGTAGCGTACACCGTACGCTCGTAAGAGTAGAATAACCATACAGCCCCGCTGCGCACGTCCCGAATAGTTATCTCGTAGCGAGGGAGTTTGTGCTTTACGTAGTCGGGATAGAACTCAGGCATGTCATCCAGGTACTTGATGTCGGCCTGAACCAGGTGGAAAGGCTTGAGCCTGGCTTTCAGCTTGCGTAGGTCCTTCTTCTTCCTCCACTTCTTACGGCGGGGTTTGACCCGGTTGTTACGTACCAGTACCTTGTGTATGGTGCGGGCGGCAAACTCAAACCCCAGCTCCATCCGCATACGCATAGCCCCAAACCCGGTGCGATCCCGCCATTCTAATATCTTCCGCTCCATCTGGGCCGTCACCTTGCGACGGGGATGGGAGGGAGTGCGGGGTAAATCATTGAGGCCTCCTAAGCCGTTCTCCTTGTAGCGCTTAACCCACTTAACCACTGTCTTGGGGTTCACTGAGTATAGACCAGCCGTCTTGCGATAGCTCCTGACACGTAGATAATCCTCTACTATGCTGCGACGGAAGTTGTAAACTAGCTCGGTCTTGCTTTTGTTCATCAAACCCATATAGTTAATCCTGTGTTTTTGCATGGGCGCATCTTACGCCCAAGAGGGAGGAGATCAACTCTCTTAACTGAGAATGCGTCTCCTCCCTCAATATACTCAACTTCTCCAGTCTAACCGTACCACCATGTTGGTATACTCGCCCA
>JAYELY010000361.1:0-6731 GCA_034717795.1 Caldifarciminota bacterium | reverse complement strand
AAGGGCCGGCTTGGCCGGCCCATCAATTTGCAATTTGCAATTTGATATTTGACTTTTGAAATTGAAAGGTTTTAGTCCCTAAAACCTTTCAGCTATTGACTTTGCCTGCATGAACAGCAGCAGGTAGTCCCTGCCGCCGGCCTTGGAGTCGGTGCCGGACATGTTGAACCCGCCGAACGGCTGAACGTCTACCAAAGCGCCGGTGCACTTGCGGTTCACATACATGTTCCCCACGTGGAACAAATCTTTCGCTTTCTTGATCTTCGAGCGATTCTTTGTAAACACCGAACCTGTAAGACCGTATTCCGTCGAGTTCACTATCCGCAGACCGTCGTCAAAGTCCTTGCAGCGGATCAAGGCCAGCACCGGAGCGAATATCTCCTCTTGGGCAATGCGGGCGTCCCATGCAACGTCGCCGAACACGGTCGGCTCCAGGAAGAAGCCGTTGCCCTCGATCGCATTCCCGCCGGTCAGAAGCTCGCCTTCTTTCTTGCCGATCTCGATGTATGCCAGCGTGTTCTTCAAGGCCTTCTCATTGATTACCGGGCCCATCCAGTTGGCTTGCTCCTTGGTTTCCCCGACCGTGATCTGCTTGACTCTCGGAATCAGCTTTTTAACGAACTCTTCGTAGACCTTCTCGTCA
This sequence comes from Caldifarciminota bacterium, assembly GCA_034717795.1. Taxonomy (GTDB): domain Bacteria; phylum Hydrothermota; class Tepidihabitantia; order B3-TA06; family B3-TA06; genus B3-TA06. The sequence continues at coordinate 6,088 of JAYELY010000361.1, read as the reverse complement.
ATGATGGCGCGTGAGCAGGCCGAGCACTTCTGACCCTGAAATCCATACGCGGCCACGGCCACCGCTTCCACTGCGGCGTCGATGTCGGCCTCTTCGTCAACCAAAATGCAGTCCTTGCCGCCCATCTCGGCCACCACCCGCTTGATCCATATCTGGCCTTCCTGTTTCCTGGCCGCGTTCTCGATGATTCTGAGTCCTGCCTCTTTGGAACCTGTAAAGCTGATGAACCGGGTCTTTGGATGCTTGACCAGGTACTCGCCTGCGATCGCGCCCGGCCCGGTCAGATAGTTTAAGACACCCGCGGGCAGACCGGCCTCGCGCATGATCTCGGTAAAGAGCCAGCCGATGTATGGCGAATCCGACGATGGCTTCAGCACAATCGTGTTGCCGGTGACGATCGCCGCCGAGCTCATGCCCACCAGTATCGCCCAGGGGAAGTTCCAGGGCGGGATGATGACGCCCACGCCAAGCGGGATGTAGCGCAGCTCGTTGTTCTCGTTCGGAAAAGGCGTCACCGGCTGGTTCGGTCCAAGGCGCAGCATCTCGCGGCCGTAGAACTCAAGAAAGTCAATGCCCTCGGCGGTGTCGGCGTCGGCCTCGAGCCAGTTCTTGCCTTCCTCGCAGATCATGCCAGCGTTTATCTCGAACCGGCGTCTGCGCGCGATTGCGGCGGCCTTGAAAAGGATGTTGGCGCGCTCGCGAAAGTCAAAGAACCGCCACTCTTCGAACGCCTCCAAAGCGGACTGAAGCGCCTGCTCGGCCAGCTCGGTATCGGCCTTCTGGAAATGTCCGATTACCTGATCGGCATCCGCCGGATTGATGGACGCAAAGGTCTCTTTAGCCTTCACCTCTTTGCCGCCGATGTAGGCGGGATAGGTCTTGCCAAGTTTTTTCTCAAGCGCTGCGATGGCTTCAAGCTGCGCTTTCTTACACGGCTCGCAGGAAAAATCCTTGTACGGCTCGGGTTTATACGGAAGAACCATTAATTCCTCCTTGTCTTTGGATTTAAATTCGTTTCCTGCAATCTTATGGATAGGCTGTGGAATGTCAACTTTTTGGGAGATTTTTCGGGGTGTGAATTATGCCTCCTTTGGGATTTTTAGATTAGAACAATTTGCCTCAATCTTAGTCGTTGGATGGGAGATGTCAACTAAACTTGAGTCACCCTCCCCTTAGTCCCCTCCCGTCGAGGGAGGGGTAACTGTTGCCCCACGCCGTTACTTCGTAACGCCGCGGGGACCCCTAGGATAGTTCTGTACTGCGATCTTTCGTAAGGTAAAAAGGAGCATATAATTACCTCCCCCTTGACAGGGGATGGTAGGGAGGGGGTGGCATTGTGAGCGACCAAGTGGAGCGTGACAATCTCATACCTCTATGTGTGGACACTTTCTGCTATGAGATGATTCCGCAAGCGTCATCCTTCGGAGCTTCGTCGTAACGACCCTCCGGCTCGTACTCCTCGCAACGACAAAACAGGCCGACCTTAAGGTCGGCCCGCGCCATAAAGATTCAGGAATGTCTGGGCACCCTGAGAGGGTGCCCCTCCACCAAGGAGGGGGAATAGATCGCTACCCTTCCCCGTCTCTAACGAGGCAGACGGTCGGTCGCGATGACGGAGTGTTTTTCGGGGTCCACGCAGGAGTGCGAAGCAATCCTGTGGGGTGTGAATTGTGTCTCCTTTTGGATTTTTTGACTTGGTGAATCTTATTCGTTAGAGGGGAGAATGTCAAATAGATTGATCGATTCTGACCGCATAAGATTACTGTGATGTTGCTTGACAAGACATTTAGAGTGGTTATTATTAAGTAGAAGAGGCTGGTCGTGAATATGCTGGGTGGAAAGGAGTAAGGTAACGAATGGACGTTTACATTAATCTGTTTTTGGTTGCGGTATCCCTGGCGGGGTTCATTGCTGTATTCTTGATTTTCCAGTATACGAAGATAGATACTTATGTGGATAATAGGAAGTCAGTATTGAGGAAGATGCTGGAGACAGAGGCGGAGCGTAATTCTACAATCTATTTGTTCATTCAAGACATTGGGAAGAAACCAAAGGTGGATTATCTGAAATTTTTTTCCCGGTTTAAAAAGGCCGGAGTGACTAAGTTCGTAAATGATATACTAAAGTTTAGGAAAAGAAGAAAATACTCTGTGCGTATGGGGTTAATATCTATAATCAGCTGGGCTTCTTTAGCAATGGCCTTTCTGATTTTCTCGTGTTTGATCCAGAAGGAGATTATAAAAGATTGTTCAGGTATTCTTTGGGGTTCAATAGGAGGGTTTGCTGCATCTCTGATTTTTACTTTAGTTTTTATCTGTTTATCTACAAAAGGGAATTGGCCCGAATGACATATTACGAGGCAGTTAAGTTACAGTACAGATTGTCTTTTAAGAATAGACATAGAATAGTGAGGGAGGAGTCTATAAGGGCTAAGGCTTATAATGCCAGATATGAGGCAGCTTATGAGTTTCTTTCGAAAGCCGTTGACGATAAGAGTTCTCAAATTGCCGACTTAGGATGTGGGGATGGAGTGTTTCTTTCCAGAGTAATTGATGAGTATCCCAACCTTATTGGATTGGATCTTTCGGTTAAATCACTTGATTATATCAGATCTTACCCCACAATAAAAGATGTTGAGTTAATTAATGGAGACATCGAGGCATTACCGTTTGGAGATGACGAACTTCCAGTAGTGGTATGCATTGAAGCTCTGGAACATCTTACAGATGTCGGAAAAGGATTAAAGGAAATTCACAGGGTACTGAAACCAAATGGCATTTTAATAGTGACGGTTCCGTTTGCCTTCAATCCTAGAAACATCATGGCTGTGGGAGATCGCAAATCGAAGACGGTATCTTTTTTCAGAGGGCTTTTTAGGGTTATTGCAGGAATTGATCAAGGGTATGTAGTTCATAAGTGGAGGGATAGCCAAGGTTATGAATTTCCCCATAGGGTTTATTCCAGGCAAAAAATAAGAAGCATGCTTGAAAATGCGAAATTTACTATTCGGAGAATCACGAATACGCCATTGTCTATTTCAAACCACAATGGGATTTCTATAGGTGCTAGAATAGAAAAAGCTATAAATGACCTCACAAATAATTACTTTGGAGAATCCATTGTTGTATTAGCTCAAAAACGAGCAAAGGTTTAATTAAGGTAATTTCTTGGGATATTGAAGTCGGAAGGACCGCCCAGACCCCGACTGTGGCGCAGGCGGGCGGCCTACCAATTTTGTCTGATGCTCCTTTTCGCCTTCGGGTAAAAGATCGCAGGAAGAATCACCCTCCCCTTAGTCCCCTCCCGTCAAGGGAGGGGTAACTGTTGCCCCACGCCGTTACTTCGTAACGCCGCGGGGACCCCTCGGATAGTTCTGTACTGCGATCTTTTTACCGTAAGGTAAAAAGCTCGTAGGGGCCGACCTTCAGGTCGGCCCGCTGATAATATTCGGGCCGGTTTGAAAACCGGCCCCTACATTTTGTCATCGAGAGGGTGTCGGAGACACCCGTGGCGATCTCATACCTCTATGTGTAGACACTTTCTGCTATGAGATGATTCCGCAAGCGTCATCCTTCGGAGCTTCGTCGTAACGACCCTCCGGCTCGTACTCCTCGCAACGACAAAAGAGGCCGACCTTCAGGTCGGCCCGCGCCATAAAGATTCAGAAATGTAGAGACAGGCTCTCCAGCCTGTCTGGGCACCCTGAGAGGGTGCCCCTCCACCAAGGAGGGGGAATAGATTGCTTCGCGGCTTTTTAGCCGCTCGCAACGACAATTGTTCCCCTCCCCTGGTGGGAGGGGTCGACGCAAAGCGTCGGGGAAGGGGAAAAATATGCTCCTTTTTGCTGACGCAAAAAGATCGCAGGGGGTTAGTTTGACCAATTTCTGACCAACTTTTGGCCAGCTTTTGACCAACTTTTGTCCAGCTTTTTTGCGACGAGTTGCACTCAAACCTGACGATTTAAGGGAGGACGGCGCTCAGGTCAAACCGCTGCAGCCCGGCGTCGGTGGCGATCCAAAGATAGTGGCCCTCGAGATAAAGTGCCGTAACATCGTTAGATAGGAGACCGTCCTTGATTGTCAGGTAGATCTGAAAGTAGGTCTCCGGGTTGTAGATTACCAACCCGCCTGTTCCTCCAAGAACGATCAGGCTGTCGGAGCCCGCAACCGCCTTCTGCGGGACAGGGATAAATCCAGGCGAGGTGAAGTATTCCCAACCCTCACCTGTTTGCTTGACCACCATCCTGCCTGTCCAGAAGTAGCGGGCATGATTTCCCCTGACGATTGCCAGCACGTCGTCGCGGTAAAGCTTTGAGCGCTCGTCCTTTAAGGGCTGGGGTTCGCCAGTTGGGATAAGGGTAAGAAAGACCCCATCATCCGTTGCGACAAACAAAGAATCCTTGTGGAAGTCTACGTCGTATATCCACGCTTGGGTTCTGATCTCCGAGAGGACTTTTTTACCAACGTTAAAAACATCCGCCTCACGTTTCTCAAGCAGGAACAGATTGCCTTCGATCAGCCTCGCTTTCTCGTAGCTGGTGCGGCGCAGTTTGTCCATGATACCCGCGCCCCAGGAAGGGGTTTCATTGGTTGTCGTTCCCCAGCGGGCAAAGGGATGGTAGAGCATCTTTTCCTGATTCAGAACAAGCTGGTCCACCCCGTTTTTGCCGAACGCGTAAAGCGAGCTGTCAAAAGCGAACAGGGAGTGAACTTCGTTGGCGCGCGGACCCTGATACTCGCCGAGTTCGCGCCAGCTAAGGCGGTCAAAGACAAGATAACCGTATCCATAAACAGACACGTACGCCTTGTTGCGGTGGGTGAAGACCGCAGAGTAGGGGATCTGGTGCATTCGCTCGTCAAGGAACACCCAGGGGGCAAGGAAGGGGTAGTCCTTGCGGATGTTTTGCGGGTTATATGAGCCGACCCAGACGGTAGTCGAGTCTGGGAGTCTATCCGCCTGCCGTTCTGATCGTTTATGCACCGCCTGAACGGACGAGTCGTGATCGAGGAAGATATACTCATCGCTGATGCCCAGACGCCTGATCGAGGATGTGGTGGTAAGGAATATCTTCCTTGCAAGCCCCCATGAGCTATTGAACGCGTACAGTTCGCCCCTTGTTGAAACCACCCAGAGACGTGCGAGGTCGCGGTCATAGGCTGCCAAGGAGATATCGGATGGTAAACCCTGAGCTGAGCTGAAGATCCTCTCAGGTAGATTGGATTCGCTCTCAAGTTCGATGATTGCGTCAGAGGTCACAACATACACCGTGTTGAACGCGTCGGCTGTGAAGTTGCGGATATCTGCAAGACGCGGGTAGTGCTGCCAGTCGGATGGGTTGTAGATGTATGCCAGAAGCGCAACCAGGATGCCCATTCGTCTACTCCGGCTCGTAGATCTCTTCGTCCTCGTCGGCAAACAAGGAGCCTATAGCATCGGGCAGGTAGTCCAAGAGGTCCCCTGCAACAAGCGAGTGTTCGCCAATGTCCTGAACAGCTTCATCGGCTGCCGCGCCGTGAAGCCACACCCCCAGCCGTGCGGCAGGGGCCAGGGCCAGGCCCTGCGCAACCAGCCCTGCAATGATACCGGTTAGCACGTCCCCAGTTCCACCAGAGGCAAGGCCCGAGTTGCCTGTAGAGTTGATCCATGTTTCTGCCGGACAACCTGTAATCGTGGGTGCGCCTTTGAGGACAAGCACCGCACTCCACTTCTTTGCATACTCCTCGGCAACATCAAGTCTCTTGCGGTCGATCTTTTTGGCTTCTTCTCCGATCAATCTTGCCAGCTCACCCGGATGAGGGGTAAGGATCAGGGGCGGCTTCTTGGCCTCAAGCAGCTTGGGGTCTGTAGCGATGGCGTTGATTCCGTCCGCGTCAACAATCATCGGTTTCTTCCATTCGGCGAACAATCGCTTAACGAGCTCCACCGTTTCCGGATGCGTTCCCAGCCCCGGGCCGATCGCCAAAAGCTTTACTTCGTCGGCCATCTTTAATATCTCATCTGCCGCACCCTTTGCCAGGTGACCGTCTCCTGTATCCGCAAGCGGGCGCTTGACCGTCTCCAAAAGGCTTGAATCAAACACGTCGGCCAT
>JAYELY010000360.1:0-6746 GCA_034717795.1 Caldifarciminota bacterium | reverse complement strand
GAAGGAGCTGGAATTCAGGTTCAATAACAGGCAAGCTGTTGATTTATTTGAACTTATCAACTCACAGCTTGTCAAATTGGTCCGCTGTGATGGATAATTCCCTTACATAAAGCGGGAGAAAAATGTGGCGGGCCGGCGCAGGTCAGTCCCATCTACATCCTTCAACCAAGGAGGCTGGATGAGGCGTTCAGTGCTGATCGTTATGGTTGCAGCTGGGTTCCTGACGCTTGGGATCCCCTTAACCCTAAAATAACCATAGACGCCCATATCGAGATCGAAAACGTTAACGAGATGGATGTTATCATTGACCGCATCGACATGGACTTTCTGGCAAACTCAAAGATTATCTTCAACGGCAGCCCCACGCCAGGCGATACCATCTTGGAGGACGCAACCGATACTGTCACTATCCCGATGGATATAGATTACAAGGTCCTAGGGGAAACCCTTCTTGAACTTGTTCTTAAAGACTCTGTGTCTTACGAGCTTCGGGGCACCATATTTCTCGAGACAGAGGTCGTTTCAGATTCCTTCCCGATCACTATTAAAAAAGGAACGATCTGAAGAAGGCGGCGTCTTACCTGACGCCGCCTTTATTCGATAGGTGTTGCGGGAGTGTTGCGGGAAGTGTTGCGGGAGTGTTGCGGGAAGTGTTGCGGGAGTGTTGCGGGAAGTGTTGCGGGAGTGTTACGGGCCGACTCATAAATCACTCCAATACGAATCTGAAGGTTATGCGTCCGGTGCGCCTGAGTTTCTCCGATGAGGTGAACTTCCAGCGCTTGAGTGCCGCCTTTACATCCGCGTCCCAATTCGGGTAGCCTGTTGAGCGCCTGATTATCATGGTAGGGGAGACATCGCCTTGCGGATTGACCGAGAAGTCTACAATGATCACTACGTTGTTAAGCCCTTTTGCTTTGGCAAAGTTCGGGTATCTGGGCAGGTAAATAGAGACTATGTCTTTGGGTGAGAGTTCTCCTTCCAGGGAGAACGGCGATCCACTTTTCTTATTAGTCGTCGGCTCTTTGATCGTGGAAGTGGCAGGCTTACCGGCAGGCTTGATTACCGGGCTTACAATCTCTGTGTGTTTGGTCGCATCAATTGGGCCCCCAAGGATGGGAATCCCCGTAAGCACAACTCCACCTTTTGAGCGAATACCGGCGAGTGGTTCCCTTTCCAGAATATCGGCTATGCTTAACTGGTGCCTGGCGAGAACTATAACTCCGTGAGGTTCCAATGCCGAGACGTCGGTGGGGTCAATAGTGGTTTTGGTCAGGACCTGAAGCTGGTCTGCGACGGTTGATTTAACAGGACGGTTAATTCCTTCCTCTGTGTCTACGGGTCTTCCGGCAGGCTCTAAAACCTTGGTTACGTTAGGGTGTTCCGTGCCTGGTATGATGTGTACGCCCCACGTGCTGTCTGGATCTGCAGGCACTGCTTTGTTGTTGTATTCAAGTGAAAGCATGATGATAGCGCCGTGAACAAGCAAGGAGGCTCCGGTACCGATCCACAACCTTGGATTGCGCAGGATTTGCGCGAGTCCCGCAAAGGTGTTGCGAAGCGCCAGAGCCAACGATTGCAGCCACGCCAGTGGATTCAAAGTGATGCTCAGTGTTTTCATGTCAACCTCCTTCGGTTTCAGGTTTCACTTGGGAATACAACTGTGCACAAGGATTATTCCGTAAATAACACTTTTCAGAGGGGAATTCGGCCTACTGGCCTGCCGGGTTATCTAACCCCTGCTTTCTCCTCATCCCTGTTTAAGAAGCAACCTAAGGAGAGGTACTTACAGCGCTTGGGACCAGGTTCTCAAGCACTTGCTCGATGTTGTCCACCGGCATGTGCTCGATCTCCTCGCCGGTTATGGTGATGCCTGTGCTTGGGTCTTCTTCGATAATCGATGGGGGATCTTCAGAACACTCGGTACGCCCGGTTGGTTCAGGTTTCAGTTCGCCAGTCACTTCGACAGTTTCCTCCAAAGTATCAGCAGATTCTTCTTCGGATGAAACATCTGGGGTAGGTTCGTCGGTTGTTTCTTGAACATAAATAGGGGATAACCAGATTCCTATCAAGAGAAGAGAAACAAGGCGGGTAAACTTCATCATGACCTCCTTAGTATATTTATATTAGTTTCGGAAGAGGGGTTGTCAAGCTTCTTTTCGGGATCCCCGCAAGAGCACGAAGTAATCTTGTGGGGTAAACAAACGCCGGAAGGCGCCACCATTTAACCTTCCGGCGTTTTTTTCTGCAGATGGAGACTAGGTCTCAAAAATCACCGCTACGGTGATAATGACCTTGCCTCCGTCTGAGGGTACGGGGAAACGCAGCTTCTTAAGCTCTTTTGCCAGAGCCTTCTCAAGTTCCTTATGATCAAGGGTCGAGCTTTTCACGACTACATCCTCGATGCTTCCGTCAGGTTTCACTGTGATTCCGAACACTGCGCGGCCTTCGATCGAGGCGTCCTTTTTGAGATAGCGCTCGTAGATCTCTTCAAGCTTGTCTTCGATTCCTTTCAGGGTAGAGGTCACGTCGTCGGCACTCGGTGCGCCGAGCACGGTGGGCGTCTCGAAGCTGACCTTGCCATTTCCTGTTATCGAATAAGCTGGCCTGCTCAGATCTATTGACTCAGCAGCCAACAGCTCCGAGGTGGAGTAGGCCGTCTTGGGAGCGATACGCATCGCCCGGACTCCGGACGGCGAGTAACCCATGCCGTAGCCTTTGGCCTCTTCCGCATCTTTACCGAACACGCCCTCGTAGGAGACTCCCTCCGGGATGGGAACCGGCACCTGCACGGTCTCCAGCTTGCCGTCCACGTTGCGCACCTCTTCGGAGACCGCGACGAACGAGGTATAGCGGCTCATTATCCGGTACTTTAAGGCAAGCTCGGTTATCTCATTAACCAGGTCCTGGGTTTCGCCTTTCGTGTAGCTTTCGTCGGAGAGCTTTGCGATCTTGGTGCGCGCCCACAGGGTGGGGATTACGTCATGAGAGGGCTCGACAGCTGGAAAAGTTACGTGGATTTCTTGTGTTACCGGCTTGCCTCTGACCTTGCCTGTGACCTTGATGGTGGCCGAGCCTGCTTTGGTATATCTTCCATGGATGATTACCGGCTGGGCGGCGAACAGGTCTGGGATTGTCGAAGGGAATACGTCCTTGACCTCGAGCCCGCCCCAGTCTATCTCGATATCCATGAGGAACGGTTTGGCGATGCGGTCGTAGAACAGCTGAACCGCCGCCTGCGGGTCCTCGTCCTGCCTGCAGTAGGTGGCGTAGCCGCGACCGGCACGCGCCATGCCCTCCAAAAGGTAGCGGTTGACCGAGGAGCCTACCCCGAAACTGAACACGCGTGCGTCGCCTCGTTTTTGCTCTATTGCAGCTATTATCTCGGCCTCGTTGCCAACGTAGCCGTCGGACATGAATAAAACGAACCTGCGACGCTTGCGATTTGGATCACGGTCAACGCTGAGCGCTTCGTTCACGCCGGTAAGCATCTCGGTTCCGCCCGCCCCGTCAAGACCCTCTATGTAGGCTAAAGCCTTCTTCACGTTCTCCGGGGTATTGGGTACGGGCCGGGGTGCGAAGCGCTCCGCGGTGTAGGAGAAGGATATGACCTGAAAGTAGTCGTCAGGATGCATGTTCTCGACGCAGAGTTTCATCGCTTCTTTGACCTTTTCGATGGGGAAGCCTGACATGGAGCCGGAGCGGTCCACCACGAAGACGAGCTCGCGGGGGGTGATCTCGGCGATCTTAAAGGAGGCCTTGGGCTGGATCATCAGCATGAAGTAGCCGTCATTCGGTCCTTTGGCGTGGGTAAGCAAAGCGTACTCAGGCTTGGAACCGGCAACGTCGTATCTGAAGATAAAGTCCTTGTTCGGTATCTGGTCGCCCTGCGCTATCTCAACCACCACGCGGCGCTCGCCGCTCTCCTCCTTTACAATCTCGTGCGAAGGGCAGGAAAAATTCTGGATTGGAACCCCGGCGTCTACAGTCAATTTGAGGCTTATGTCGTGGCCTGACCGGTATTCTGGCTTGATGACCGGCGGGGTGATCTTTGATGCGTCCGGCACCTTCTCGGTATCCTCAGCCCATCCGCCGCCCTGCTTTTTACCCGACTGCTCGCCCGGAATGTATCTCGGACCCACAACCATCGGAAATGTATACTCGTAGGTGCCGTGATCGTAGGCTAAATCCTGCACGTATGAAATCTCGATGTAGATATCGTCGCCGGGCATGATGTTGCCCACTGTCTGGGTGAAGATGTTTGGCCGTTCCTGCTCCAATAGGCTTGCGGTCTTGCCTTCCTGGATCGCCTTCTCGTACATCGCTCGCGCCTCCTCGCGCTTCTTGATAACGCCCTTGATGACCTTATCGCCTATCTTCATGGTCATCGCGTCAACCGCCGAGTTGCGAGGTAAAGGAAACACGTACACCGCTTCAATCGGCTCCTCGTATGGATTTACAAAGTGCTGGGTGACGTTCACGCGGGCGATGTAGCCTGTGACATAGGCGTCCACGTCGGTATGCTCAAGAGGAAGCTCAAGGGTTTTGCCGTCCTTGAGGATGCGAAGCGAGCCCTGGGTCACCTCTCCTGATGCTATTGAGACTCCTTCAGGGGTTTCGGTTTCTACTCTGACTTTGTCTGAACCGATGAAGATTACCAGCACCGCTGAAAGTGCTAAGAGCTTTGCGAATTTCATCTTGGACTCCTTTTGATTTTGATTACTACTCATGCCCGTATATACCATCTTGATACGGGTTTATTCCCTGTCCTTCAATATCCTTAATCCTTGAGGATAAAGATACGGGTTTATCTTGACTTTTCAACATCTATGAGTAGGCTCTGTCCACAATTCAAAGGAGAAGATGTGAAACATATCCAGATCTTTGCGGGAGCAGGGCTGATCCTGATACTTGCAGGCTGCAATCCATCAACCAAAGGAACAATCGAGGTGAACTCCGATCCTGGGGGTGCGGACATCTATATCAACGATACGCTTACCGGTCACAAAACCAATCACGTGTTTGAGGAGGTCGAGGAAGGAGAGTACAGCATACGTCTACTCCTTGCCGGTTATGCGCCCTGGTCTGAGGTGGTAACTGTCCAGGCTGGCAAGACGGTTACCGTTGACGCGAAGCTTGAAGCAGTGGAAGTGGGCGCTCTGCGCTGGAGCTACGAAACCGGTCGGTCGGTAAGTTCGTCCCCTTCAATCGGTTCAGACGGCACCGTCTACTTCGGATCGTGGGACAACTCGCTTTATGCGCTTACACCTGACGGAAAGCTCAAGTGGAGCTATGAGACAGGTTCACCCGTACAATCCTCTCCCGCTGTCGCCTCGGACGGCACCATCTACTTCGGCTCCAACGATGATCGTCTTTACGCGTTGACCCCTGCTGGCGATTTTAAATGGAAAGTTTCAACCTCAGCTAACGTAACCTCCTCTCCTGCCGTAGGTTCCGACGGCACGGTCTACTTTTGCGGACGCTCGCGTGACCCGATAAGTCAGGAGTGGAGAGACTACCTCTACGCCATTAATGCCGTTAACGGCGACATAAAGTGGGGATATGAGATCGGCGCCGAGGCCACCAGCTCCCCTGCCGTCGGTTCGGATGGAACCATCTACTTCGGGGCAAAGGACTCCTGCCTTTATGCGATTACGCCCGCGGGCAATTTCAAGTGGAAGTATCAGACGTCGGGCATTGTCAAGTCATCTCCCGCCATCGGTTCTGGCGGGAACATCTACTTCGGTTCAGACGATTACCATCTCTACGCAGCAACCTCAAGCGGCGCGGGGCTATGGAGTTTTAACGCTAACGGAATCATCGTAGGTTCTCCAGCAATCGGACCTGACGGCACCATCTACGTGGGTTCAAATGACGGCAAGCTCTATGCGGTAAGTTCTTCTGGTTCAGAACTTTGGCATTACGATACAAAGAAATTCATACAATCCACGCCTGCGATTGCAGCTGACGGCACCGTCTATATCGGCGCACTTTTCCATGACTTGTATGCCTTGAACCCTGACGGTAGCGAACGGTGGGTTTATGAGACAGAAGGTACGGTTAAATCCTCCCCTGCTATCGCTGAAGACGGTACGATCTACGTGGGTTCAGACGACGGCTATCTCTACGCGATCTACGGAGATTCACCGCTTGCCTCTTCTGCCTGGCCCAAGTTCCACCACGACAACCAGAACACGGGAAGGGCGGGACAGTAGTCCCTCATTGCAAAGGTCAAAATTCAAAATGCAAATTGCAGATTTTGGGGAAGGAGGCCCCAACGTCATCGCAAGCCACAATCCGTGGATAAACGGGGCGCTCAATCCTACCGCGACGTGGAGGAAAAAGACATGTTATACGACGTTTTTATATCTCACGCAAGTGAAGATAAAGAGGAATTTGTCAGGCCACTTGCAGAAAGACTTAAGGAAAAACATGTAGAAGTATGGTATGATGAATTCAGCCTCAAACCAGGGGATAGCCTTCGGAGGTCTATTGATCTAGGGTTGAAAAAATCGAGATATGGAATTGTGGTTCTAAGCAAGAACTTTTTCAACAAAGAGTGGCCCCAGTGGGAGCTTGATGGATTGGTTCAAAGGCAAAATTATGAAAAGGCTAATTTAATTAGGGTCTTGTATAGATAAAAAACGAGAGTATACTGAAGAATGGCTTGCAGATCAGTATATTCCGCGCATTTAACCTCCCAAGGAATTAGGAGGATTTTCTTGGGAGCCAAATACGATAAATATGTA
>JAYELY010000359.1:3812-6804 GCA_034717795.1 Caldifarciminota bacterium | reverse complement strand
AAGATTACAGATTGAGGATTTGAAGATTGCGATGCGTTTCACGATTCCTCCTTTTTAATCACCCCACAAATCCGCTGGGCGCGGTTACTCCGCAAGCGTCGTCATTCCATGTTGCAGGGACCCCGAAGGGAGTGTTCATAATTATACTTCAATTATAGGCCGATTCTGAGGGTGTCAAGTTTTATCCCTCTCCCAATCCCTCTCCAACTGGGAGAGGGAGTAAGGATGAGGGAGGCTTGACACGGCCACCGCCCAGGATATGCTTTGGGCCAACCCTAAACCAAAGGAGGCAGCCGTGCCTATCCCAAAAACGGGATACGAAGTCTTGGACAAAACCGTGCAAAAAGTGCTCGGTAAACTAAAGAAAACAGGTGGTATGCAAGAGATAGAAGTGATGCTCACGCTCTTCGTTCCCGTAGCTAAAGACTTAAATCGCCGGCTGGAGGCGTTAGAGAAACCGTAAGGTCAACCCATGGTTTTTTCAAGTGCCGTTAGGAATTGCTCTTCATTAACGTAGCCATTCCTGGATACAGATACAGCATCAAAAAGGCATATAGATACGTTCGAATCGAGTTTTTACACTTCCCCTGAGGCTTAAAAGCCTATCTGTCTGGAGTTCTCTTTACTGAGGAGGTAGTTTATGGGATTGACGGCCTTGCCTGCGATTCTTACCTCGTAGTGAAGATGTGTTCCGGTGGAGCGTCCGGTGTTGCCCATGCCGCCTATTACATCGCCGCGTAAAACCCGTTGTCCAGGTTTGATATAGATGGCTGAAAGATGGCCGTACCGCGTCTCGATCTGGTTGCCGTGATCTATCTTTATCATCAGGCCGTATCCTGGTATGGATTCTGCAAAGGTAACGGTGCCGTCGGCTGTAGCCACGATAGGTGTGCCTGAACTATTGGCTATGTCAACGCCTGGGTGCATCTTTGGACAGTGAAGAAAGGGATCGATTCGATACCCGAAGCCGCTGGTCAAGTATCCGGCCGCAGGGGCAATGGATGGTGTATGGTCTCGGATATAGTCATCTTTTTTGAGTTTCCTGTCGATCTCTACGAAGCTTTCCTGTTGGTATTGGGTCTTGCGCTGGAGTTCATCGATGGTTCGGGTAAGTTGACTGGCTTTTTTGTAGTATGGACTGCGAATCTGGAGCAGCTCGATCATCTCAGAGGACTGGACTGCGGGACCACCGATACCCAGCTTGCGGACATCTGCAGGTAATACTTCCATGCCTTTCTGGATGCGGAGCTGAATGTCGTGTCGTTGCATATAGGCCAGTAACGTTGTCAAAGAATCGGCGGATTTTTCAAGACCAGCAAATCGCCTCAGGATCTCTTGATTTGCGCGTTCCAGCCGGCTTAATTTGTTGAGAAAAAGCGCACTTTTCAGACCATAAGCACCTGCACCGACTGCAAGCGATATTACGAGGAGAGAGATCGTTGCACAAAGCCACCTGGATGCGGCGAACCGTCGGACTTTGCCGGGGCTTCCGGCATCAATAAGAACCGAGATCCGCCTTGAAAGGGCTTTTTTGACACGCTCAAGCCACATGAACTAAAAATATACCGGAAGAAAAGAAGGGTGTCAATAGGGCAAACGCTGTATAGAGAAGAGATTGGCGAGGGCTGGACGGTTAGATAAGACTTTCGGCTATCTGGACGGCATTCAGCGCGGCGCCCTTGCGCAGGTTGTCCGCACACAACCAGAAATGGATCACCCGCTCGTCCGCCGGGTCCTTGCGAAGCCTGGCGCAGAACACCTCGTCGGTGCCCTCAACCTCTCTTGGGGTAATCAGCTGGTCGTCCGGAATCACCTTTATCCCAGGGAACGAGGCCAGAGACTTTCCGATCGCCTTCAAATCAACCGCTTCTTCGAACACGCAGGTCACCGAAAGTGAATGCCCCACCTCGACCGGCACCCGGATACACGTGGAGTGGACGGAAAACTCCGCATCACCTAAAATCTTCCTCGACTCCTCGCGCAGCTTGCGCTCCTCCGAAGCCTCGCCCGCCTCGGAAAACGAACCGATCTGAGGTATCAGGTTGGCGGCAAGGGTACGTCCGAAGACCTCTCTTGCGTCTTCAGGCATTTCCTCTCCTGCGGTCACATATTCTCGCTGCAGACGTAGCTCTTCGAGCGCGGCCTTGCCCGCGCCTGATGCCGACTGAAGTGATGTAACAACCGTCCTTTCAGGTCTTGCCACCTTGCGTATCGCGGCCAGAGCCATAACGAACGGGATGGTGGTGCAGTTCGGGTTGGCCACTATCCTTGAATCCGAGCGCTCAACCGCGCCCCGGTTCACCTCGGGCACCACAAGCGGCACGTTCGGCTCCATCCTGAACACCTTGGACTTGTCAATCACCCATGCATCGCCCTTGTAGCCCTCCAGCAGTCCCCTTGCCACATCATCTGCAACCGAGCAGAAGAAGATGTCGGCCAAAAGATCCCAGTTGTCCTCTATCCTGATCACATCCACCTCCTCTTCCTTGAACACTATCTTCTCGCCCGCGCTGCGCTGTGATGCAAACAGCGTCAACTCACTGACCGGGAAATCGCGCTCTTGTAAAATCCTCAAGATCGTTCTGCCCACCAGCCCGGTGGCGCCGATGATTCCTACACGCATACCCTATTGTAGTAGAAGATAAAGCACTAGTCAAGTGAAACCACAGATTACACAGATTACTCAGATTTGGATTCGAAATCATTTAATCTGCGAAAATCTGCGCAATCTGCGGTTGGATTTCCGGCGGGCTGGAGAGCCTGTGCTACCTATTTTAAAGAAAGTCCCCGAGTGGTCAAAGAGTGTGTGTTACGGGGGCAATTGGCGAACCTGCAGGCGGTAGAAGTTCTCTCCCTCCAATCGGCAGATGTAGCCTACGTGCTTTCCGTCGGGCGAGAAAAAAACATAATTGAGCCAGCCCTCGTTGGGAGCCATAAGGGTAATCGCCTCGACGCTACCGTCGCAGGAGCGGAGCCTGGGCGAAGGCCTGTC
>JAYELY010000359.1:0-3712 GCA_034717795.1 Caldifarciminota bacterium | reverse complement strand
AGATGTAGCCTACGTGCTTTCCGTCGGGCGAGAAAAAAACATAATTGAGCCAGCCCTCGTTGGGAGCCATAAGGGTAATCGCCTCGACGCTACCGTCGCAGGAGCGGAGCCTGGGCGAAGGCCTGTCCCGAACCTCATCCCCAGGTGCCCGGTTCACATCCTCGTACACCAGCACCCAATCCTCGCCGGGAACGAACCGGAAAGGAGCGGCGGACTCGTATTGGGGTATGTTGACGTAGGATTCCTTGGATTTCAGCAACGACTGATCGGCAAGCGCCTCTGTCGGGATAAGGACGTGTTCGTAAGGGGGCAGACGTTTGCATAGCCACTTGCGCAGGCGGGAGAACTGCTTGTAATAGTTCAGCACCAGCCAGCGCTTATCGGGCGAGAGCTCCCAGTTCATCTCCCAGCCCGGTTTTTTGAACCTGCGCAGCTCGGAGAGTTCGCGGGGTGGATTTGTAAGGTCTGAAACCGCCGGAACCTGAACGTAGTTTTCGGGCAAGTCCATGTAAGGGAACCCCCAGCCGCGAGGGGGAGAAATGAATAGCGCTTTGCCGGAGGGAGAGAGGAATGACTCACTTGAAAGACGGCAGTCATCTTCTAAATAATCACCAGTGGGTAGGAGAAGTTCAGTATATGCTGAGTCGCAGGATTCCAGATCACGAACCAATACCTGCCGGGTTTCTACGTCATAGTAGCGTAAAGGAATCAACCTATACTTGGCAAGTTCGTAAAGAAAGCCGATTCGTGAAAACCGGGTAAGATAATCGAGTATTCTAAGACCTCGAACCCTTTTATTCAATATCTCGGAATACTCGCCAGAAGAAACGACCCGGTCCTGTTCGACAATATAACGATCGGGAGAGGTATAATCATTCACTAGGTCAATCTCCTCGTAAAGCAGCCGACCGTCGGCAGTGATCCTTATTCGCAGGCTACGGTTAAGGTCCTCAAGCTCAGGAGCCGGTATCCTGGCGACAACCCGCATATCCCGCAGGTCAACCGCCAGGATTTCGTTCGAAGGGAGGTTAATTCTACCAAAAGAAACAATCCCTTTTTCAAGAATATTGTAACCGTAACCGGTGAAGAGCAGAAGGTAGTGCTGCTCCATCTGCAGGATAAACCCTTGCACCGCGGCCACGGTTCGCGGCTCAGGCGAGTGCACGTCTACCACGTAGAATAGCTCCATGCGGTCAGTCAGCATATTGTTGAACTGGAATTCGGGCAAAGTGCCTGAAACGTTAATCATCCCCACGTTTCCTACGTGCACCATCCGGCTGGTATCGCCTAAAGGCAAGGGGAATAGTATCCACCCCGGATGAAGCTGGTTTGAAAGACGATAACTGGCATTTATGCTTAAATCGAGAGAGTAAACCTCGTATGTGTTGCCGAACCCTCGATAGGGAGGCTCCCCGCCTGGAATGTTCAGAACGAGCGTATCGCAGGAGCCGGGATTTGCCAGAGGGTAGCGTTGCAGCATGACCCCCCAGTTGATCGAATCGACCCCGACCAAGGTGGCGATGTAGGCCAGGCTGTCGGTAAACCCAAAGATGTTGTGCCACCTCCTGTATCTGCCGGGAAGAGACAAAACAAGCGGCAGTTCGGCCTGCTCAGGTGGTTCCGATTTGGGACATCCTACAACTAAGGCCAAACTGAGATACAAAAAGACTGCTGCCCGGCCTCTTATCCTCATGGGCTATTTTAATTAGGAAACAAAAGTTGTCAAGCCCTCAAAGGAGTCTTAAGCAACGACCGAGTGGTTGCACTCCATATTCCCCCTCCTTGGTGGAGGGGGATTAAGGGGGAGGGGGAAGCAATAAGACACAGGCCGTTCAGTCAAGTTGAACTGCAGAGATATTGAGATTAGAAGATTTGAAGATGCGAAGATTAAAAGATTGAAGATTAGATTGTGAGCGCGGGTTTAGTATGCCACCGTCGGGTGCCCCAACCCGCGGAGAACGGGAATGGCGGACTGGAAAGAGGCGGGAAATTGAGAAGGACCCCAGAGGGGTACGGGGGTGTTACGGGTGTTACGGGGGGAGGCGGCGAACCTGCAGGCGGTAGAGGTTCTCTCCCTCCAATCGGCAGATGTAACCTGTGTAGCGGCCGTCGGGCGAGAAAAAGGGCCGATGGAAATCTTCTTCGTTTGAGGTGAGAAGCGGGATAATCCGTCTGTCCCTGGAAGGATCGGCGATTCCTACGAGAAAAGGAGAGTCATCGTACTTATTAATCAGAACCCAATCTTCTCGCGGGAAAAAGAAGATGCTTCCTTCAAATGCTTGCACCTTAAAGAAAGACCTAGGTTTGAATGCCTTGGGATCAGTCAAAACCTCAATGGGGGCAAAGATAACTCTACCAGTATCGCGAATGTTCCGGGTAAAGTAATGCAATACGATCCATCTCCTCTCCGGCGAGAGCCACCAGTCGGTTAACCTTCCTCGAACCCCTGCCTTCTTGAGCCAGGTTACTTCGTATGGCGGGCTTTCGAGGTCCGAAACACCAGGTCCGGGGAAGAAGGATCTCAAGAATCCATAGAACCCCGGCGAGTGACACCCCCATCCACCGGACGCTTGAAGGAAAAGCGCTTTGCCGTCAGGGGTATTGAAAACAAAGGTTGAAGGTTCAAGGACGCCCCGGTTGATTTTCACCAGGCTGTTAAGAGGAACAAGCATCTGGCGGTGAGCGCTGTCGCCGGATTCCAGCTGCCATTCTGTAATCTCAAGACGCTGATATGCGTAGGAAGAAGAATCCCATTCAAGCTCGACATCTCGGAAATCCTGATAACAGTAGAGCAGACGGTTATCCGACGTAAGTCTTGCCCCCCAGCTATCACCGGCAAGCGGCTGGCTGACCACCTCCTCTTTCTGTAGCAGATCAATTACGACTAACCTGCTGTTTGACGAGTATTCTTTAATGTAACCTATATTCGTAGCGCTTGCATGATAGCCATATCCGGTAAGAACAAGCAGGTAAGGATACTCGTAACCCAGAACCGTTCCTTCAATGGCCGCTTTAGTCTTGAGGTCAGGCGCATGAATATCGACCACGTAGAAGAGTTCATCGTACTTACGTAGATGGTGTTCGAAGAAATCCCGCGCCAGGGGAGGCGAACCGATACTCCATATGTGTCCAAAACGCAGCATATTGGACGTGTCGCCAAGAGGCAGGCGTGAGAAGACCAGCCCTTGCCTGGCCATAGGGTAGGGACATATTTCGGTCACACCGAAGCCTGCCTGGAAGTAGTTTTGTATAAAGGTAGGATCGGACGGCGTGTAAGTGATACGGAAAGGAAGAATTAAACTGTCACTTGGAATGGCTTGGGAAAAAGGAACTCGTTGAACCGTGATTTGATAAGTTGAGTCTGGAAGAAGAGTATACCTGAGCATACAAACGAGGCTGTCGGTGAGAACAAAGTCGTAGTCATCGCTCCAACAGGTATAGACGGACAACGGAATGGAAAGCACAAGCGGCAGCTCAACCGGCTCATGAGGCTTGCGGCAATTCGAAAGAAAACCAAGGTTGAGAAACACGAGAGTTACAAACCAACTTCTTATCCTCATACACCTATTGTAACAAGGAAACAAAGGTTGTCAAGCCCTGTAGTCATCCTGGTAACTTAACCCCTAGTTGCTTGGCCTTGTCGAATATCCATGCGATATTCGAGAACCTCCTGTTGCGATAATCATAACGGTTGAATGTGGCACAGTAGCCA
>JAYELY010000358.1:0-31124 GCA_034717795.1 Caldifarciminota bacterium | reverse complement strand
ACCTCTAACTCCTCTCCCAGAGGGCGAGGAGAATTACCCCCTCTCCCTTCGGGAGAGGGATGGGGTGAGGGATGTCATCGCATTCTCTCAGGCGTATGAAATTGCTCCCTTCGTTCGCCCTCCGGAACTCCGCAAGCGTCGTCCTCCGGAGCTTCGGGTGTCTCCGACACCCTCGCAATGACAATAAAGAAGTGCTTGCCCCGTCACCTTTACGTCCAACCCGGCATACATTCCTCGTGTCCAGCTTTCGGGTAACTTCTGACCAGTTTTTGACCAGCATAATTTCTTTGGCATGTCCTACTTTTGTCCCCCTTTTGTCCATCTTTCGACCAGCTTCTGACCAGCTTATTTTTGTAAGGTTGTCCAACTTTTGGGTAATTTTTGGCCAGCTTTTGGGGAGGCATCTGGTGACGTGTTGGGTTCAAATATGAAGGGAAAGATGCGTCCCAAGGCTTGCCTTAAGCCCCAATCTGCGTAAACTCAGCATAGGTGAAGTTATGAAAACCCTCGAAGAGATAAAGGCGACGTTAAGGAAGCATAAACCCCTTCTCAGGGAAAAGTTCAAGGTAAACCAGATTGGGGTTTTTGGCTCATACGCCAAGGGTGAGGAATCCCAGGCAAGTGACGTGGATATACTGGTAGAACTCAATCAACCTATCGGCTGGGAGTTTGTTGACCTGAAGGAGTTCCTCGAAGAGATTCTGGGCCAGAATGTGGACCTCGTCACGGTTAAAGCCTTGCGAGCTTCGCTAAGGGGAAATATCCTGAAAGAGGTAAGCTACGCGTGAAAGGAAGGTCTTGCAAGATCCTTGTCGAGGAGATAGCCGAAGCTATCGACAAGGTTGAACGCTACACCCATGGTCTGACCTTCGAGGTCTTCAAGGATAACGACATGGCAATAGATGCAGTCCTAAGAAACCTGGAAGTTATCGGCGAAGCTTCAAAGGGCATACCACCAGAGGTGAGAGAAGGGTATCCTGACATTCCTTGGAAAAGGATGATCGGCTTACGTAATATTGTAATCCACGAATACTTTGGAATTGACGTAAGTATTATCTGGGAGATAGTAACCAGGAATTTGCCTCAAACGAAGCCCCTGATTACACAGATGCTGAAACGGATTTAACACCGCTATCCCAAGAATAATCCAGGCTTGCTCCAACACAATGGCTGTAAACTTTGGTCATTCAACTCCTTTTGGGATTGTTGTAGTGTTTGAGCGGTGTATTGCCTATGGAGTGCAATGACTACGTCATTGCAGCAACAACACGGTTGTTGCACTCCAAATCAACCCCATCCTGAAACATAATGTGGTTTACCTCTCCCACTCCGTCATTGCGACCGACCGTCCGCCTCCAAAGGAAACGGGGAAGGGTGGCGATCTCATTGCTCTCACTCAGAGGTATGAGATTGCTTCGTCCTGCATCCCATCGGTCTGCCGTCCTCGCAATGACAATAAAGAAGTGCTTGCCCCGTCACCTTTACGTCCAACCCGGCATACATTCCTCGTGTCCAGCTTTCGGGTAACTTCCGACCAGTTTTTGACCAGCATAATCTCTTTGGCGTGTCCTGCTTTTGTCCCCCTTTTGTCCATCTTTCGACCAGCTTATTTTTGTAAGGTTGTCCAACTTTTGGGTAATTTTTGGCCAGCTTTTGGGGAGTTTTTTGGGAGGCATCTGGTGACGTGTTGGGTTCAAATATGAAGGGAAAGATGGGTCCCAAGGCTTGCCTTAAGCCCCAATCTGCGTAAACTTAAGGATGAAGAAACCCTTGCAGAAAGAGCCTTATTACATAACCACGCCTATCTACTACGTTAACGCCGAGCCGCACATCGGCCATACGTATACCACCATTCTGGCCGACACCCTGGCCCGGTTCTGGCGTTTGTACGGCTGTGACGTCTACTTTTTGACCGGCACCGACGAGCACGGCGACAAAATAATGCAGGCGGCCAAAGCTGAAGGCGTCCAGACAAAAGAATACGTTGACCGCATCGCCGGGATGTTCCGCTCTACTTTTGAAGAGCTGGGCTTCACCTACAACCGGTTCATCCGGACTACTGACGCCGATCACGTAAAGGTGGTGCAGGACATCCTGCAGAAGGTATACGATAAGGGCGACATCTACTTCGGAGAATACGGCGGCTACTACTGCGTAGGCTGCGAGAGATTTTATACGGAGAAGGAGACGGTGGACGGCCGCTGCCCTGATCATCAGACGCCTTTAGAGTACCGCTCGGAGAAGAATTACTTCTTCAAGATGAGTAAATATCAGGACTGGCTTATCAAACACATCAAGGAGAACCCTTCCTTCATCGAGCCGGAGCGCCACCGCAACAAGGTTCTTTCGTTTCTTCAAGAGCCGCTGGGTGATCTGTGCATATCAAGACCAAAGGAACGGCTGTCCTGGGGCATCCCGCTGCCGTTCGATGAGAACTATGTGACCTATGTGTGGTTCGATGCATTGATCAATTACCTTACCGCGATCGGTTATCCTGACGGAGAGGATTTCAAGCGCTACTGGCCGGTATCCTATCACCTGATTGCCAAGGACATCCTGATTCCTCACGCGGTGTACTGGCCCACCATGCTCCGCTCGATGGGCGCAGGGCCTTACAAGGGACTGCGGGTACACGGCTACTGGCAGGTGGACGAGGCGAAGATGTCGAAGTCGCTGGGTAACGTGGTGAGACCCTTGGATATGAAGCGTAAATACGGGTTCGAGGCGTTCCGCTACTTCCTTTTAAGGGAGATGAGCTTCGGGCTGGACTCTTCTTTCAGTGGGGAGCTCCTGGTGGAGCGGATAAACTCGGATCTGGCCAACGATTTCGGCAATCTGGTGTCGAGAATCCTTGGTATGACCGAACAGTATCAGGACGGAATCGTAAAGAAGGTGAAAGGGTATGAAGGTAAGCTTCGGGATGTGGCAGCCGAGATTGCCGAGGAGCTGCCAAAGCTGATGGAGGGTTTCAAGTTCCGCAAGGCAATATTGAAGATCTGGGAGCTTGTTACAGCTTCAAATGCGTTCGTGGAGGAGTCCGCACCGTGGACGCTCAATAAAGAGACGAAGACCGAGGAGCTGACCGGGGTGCTTTACGCCTTGCTGGAGAGTTTAAGGATGCTTTCGGTGTTCCTTACCCCGTTCATGCCCGAGACCTGCAAGAAGTTGAGAGCCAAGCTGGGGCTTGATGCTCTGGATAATACCATCCCCTACAAGGAGCTGGTAAAGTGGGGAAGGCTGAAGGACGGTACGAAGGTTACCAAGGGTGATGCACTCTTCCCCCGGATCGAGGCATCCTTAGAGGATTGACAAACCCCTCTTTCTTCAGTAGAATTATAGCCTAACTTTAAAGGAGAAGAATGCCTGTTACGAAAAGCGTATTGAAAAACGTGCGGCAGAACGCCAAAAGACGAGCGGTCAACCGTGCACGTAAGTCTCGTCTGAAGACTGAGATCGCTAAGTTCACTGCAGCGACCAAGAAGGATAAGACAAAGCTTTATCCTGCGGTGCAGGCCGTGATCGACAAGACCGTGCGCGAAGGCGTAATTCACCGCAATAAAGCCTCAAGACTTAAGTCAAAACTGGCAAGCCAGATAAAGTAGGCTTCCCCATCCATGTCTTTGGGGCGCGGGGAAAAAGAGATTGGCCGGGGTCTGTGACCCCGGCCAGTTTTTAAGACTTAAGTTCGGTATTTGGGCCGGGCGAACACCATTCGTCCGGCAGGCGTATTCACTACCCCCTTGATAACAACCTCCAGGTAGCGGTTGATGTGCTCTGCGCCCTCCTCAACAACAACCTTTATCCCGTTGGAGAAGTAACCAACCCCCTCGTCCGCTTCCTTACCTCGCTTGACTATACGCACCACAGTTTCGTCTCCTGGTTTGAAGTGGGGCACGAAACGCTCGAATAGTGCGTCTATGTCAACCACCCGCATCCCTTCCCTGCGAAGCTTCTCCGCGTTGAGTTCCTTGGAAAGTTTGAGGAGCACCGCCTTCTTGGAGCGGACGAGGAAAAGCGTCTTCTCACTCGAATCAAGACCGGGTAGAAACTCGATCTTTACATCAGGGCATTTCCGCAGCCGCTCGATACTCGAGGCGGTCTCATCATCTTCGGGGGAAAGATAAACCTTTCCCCTTAAAAGCTGCATCTCGAACAGAGAAAGCACACGTCCATCCACCAGTGCGTCTCGTTCAATCACGTATTTTTCTTTCCTTGCAAACATCAATCCTCCTTCACGAATTTCCAAGGTATTCTAGGGCTTCGCGAATCGATCTTACCCCGATAGTCTTGATACCCTTAAAGTCGCCTGAGTTGCGTTTCGGAATCAGAGCGGTGGTAAATCCCAGGCGCGCCGCCTCCTTGAGACGCAGCCCTGCCTGGGCCGCTGCTCGCACCTCTCCACCAAGACCCACCTCACCGAAGCAGACGAGATCGTTCGGTAGTTTGCGATCCTTTAGTGAAGAGGCTACAGCTAACAGGACCGCGAGGTCGCAGGAGGGTTCTTCTATAAAGATACCGCCTACAACATTCAGGTAGGTGTCAAGAGAAAGAGCGGAGATGCCTCCTCTTCTGGCAAGGACTGCGAGAAGCATGGCAAATCGCTGGCGCGGGAAGCCGGTCGTGACCCTTTGTGGCGACGGGAAGGGTGTGGGAGCTGTAAGCCCCTGGACCTCGACCAAAAGAGGCCTTGTCCCTTCCATGACAACGGTCACAGCAGAACCCGGGGCGCGCTCTTCCTGGTCGGAAAGGAAGATAAACGATGGATTTTCGATATCCGCCAGGCCCTTGGCAGTCATCTCAAACAGTCCTATCTCGTTGGTTGAGCCGAAACGGTTCTTCACGGCCCTCAGGATGCGATACTGCTGAAACCTATCCCCCTCGAAGTAGAGTACCGTGTCTACGATGTGTTCCAGGGTTCTGGGTCCTGCCAGGGTGCCGAACTTGGTGACGTGGCCTATGATAAGGGTGGTGACGCCTTCTGATTTAGCCAACCTCTGGAAGCGTGCCGCACTCTCACGCACCTGACCAACGCTTCCTGCGGCCCCAGCAAGAGCAGCCGTAGTCATGGCCTGAATGGAATCAACTACAAGGAAGCCGGGTTTAAGCTCTTGAGTTCTTTCCTCAATCGCCTCGGCTTCAGTCTCTGCCAAAAGATACAGGTTGTTTGTGCCGATCCCCAGACGCCGGGCACGCAGTTTGAGCTGGGTAAGCGACTCCTCGCCCGATACGTAGAGAATAGATCCATGTAAGGCTAAGCTCGATGCAAGCTGCATGGAGAGTGTCGATTTTCCTATCCCTGGATCTCCACCCAGGAGTACAACCGACCCTGGAACAAAGCCTCCACCCAGGACCCTGTCAAGCTCAGGATGCGAGGTAGGGATGCGCGGCCTTGCCTCAAGCTCAACATCATCCAGCAGTACAGGTTGAGCTGCGGACTTGGCTGGCTTGCCAGCGCTTCGCTTTGTTACCGCGCGTTCCTCGGCAAAGGTGTTCCACTCGCCGCAGGAAGGGCAGTGCCCGAGCCAGCGAGGGCTTTCATGTCCGCAGTTCTGGCAGATAAAGATCGATTCGCGTTTGCTCAAAATACCTTTACTTCTACGTTTATGTAACGCTCAGGGTTCTCCCGGATGTCCTTGATTAGAATCTTGAGTTCCTCTGAGGCCTCTTTGAGGTTCACATACACCGTATCATCTTCCATCAACCTTCCCAAAGATCCTTCGCCGCGCTGGAGCCTCGTAAGGATAGAATCAAGACTTTCGGCAGCAGAGGCCAGATCGTCTATAGCTTCGCCCATCACCTCACCACGCTCGACCACAGGTTTGATACCACGTTTAGCCTCATCAAACAGATCAGTAATCCCCTCTTCAACAGCCGTCTGAATGCCCTCTATCTCCAGCTCGGAAAGCAGGGATTCTATCCGAATTAGCGTGCGTTGCAGGTGCTCCAGAGAGAAATCGTCTATATACATCCCTTTGAACACTATGTTCGTGTCCCTGGCCATGACGTCGGATTCACCTAAATCCACCTTAATATACTTTTCTCCAGTAAAGAGCGAACGGGTACGCATGGTAATGCGGGAGTCTATTGGGATATCGATGTCTTCTTCGATGTTCAGGGTAAGCATTATATCCTTTTTGCCGATCTCTACATCCGTCACCTTTCCCTTTACGACTCCGGCCACGTCCACCGGATCGCTCATGCGCAGTCCACCTACATCCTTGAGGCGCACCTTTACCTCGTAGGTTTTGCGCAACGACCAGTAATCCTTAAGCCAGCTGACACCGAAGAGCAGGATTAAGAGCCCGAAGAAAAGAAAGAGTCCTGCCGCTATCTCTCGACGGCGTTCATTATTCATAAAGTTCCTCCAATCGCGTGATACGGCGCGGACGGCTCAAAGTATAGTTCTTTAGAAAGTAAATATCCTGTCCGGCGCGCCTGGCAAGTCCCATATCGTGAGTGACGATAAGGGATGTCACCTCCAGCTTTTCGCTGAGTTCAATAATGAGTTTTGTTATGCGTGCGATCATCGCAGGATCAAGGCCTGTGGTTGGCTCGTCGTAAAAGATGTAGTGCGGCTCGGCCGCGATAGCACGCGCGATGGCCACAAGTTTCTTCATTCCACCTGAAAGCTGCGCCGGATACTTCCTACGCACATCTCCATCAAGCCCAACCAGATCAAGCTTCTCGTCAATGATCCGATTCTGTTCCTCCCAAGGAAGCTTTTTACTATCAAGGGCTAAAGCGATATTGTTGGCCACTGAAAGGGAATCCAGAAGCGCCGAACCCTGAAAAACATAGCCTATCTTCTGGCGTATACGGGTAAGCTTCCTTTTGAAGCGAGGTTTTACCATAAGGCGGGTTATGTCCACTTCGTCTATGAAGATCTTCCCGGTATCAGGAACAAGCAACCCGAGTATGCACTTGAGGAAGACGGTCTTGCCCGATCCGGACTTGCCCAGTATAAACACCCTTCGACCGTCTTGCGCCTCAAAATCGATGCCCTCAAGCACCTTCTGCTGCGAGAAACACTTGGATAGCCCGGAGACCTTTATCATCTGAACATCCAGAACGCGACTATGAAATCAAGTATCATAATCAAGGCTGCGGAGGTGACAACGGAAGCGGTAACGGATTTACCAACACCTTCCGCGCCAAGCTCTGTCTGGAATCCGTAGTAGACCGAAATAGAACCCATGGCGAGTCCGAAGAAAGGGGTCTTAAGCAAACCCCCAAGCACGTCGTTGAGAGTCGCGTATCGTTTAAGACCAAATATGTATTGCGATGTTGGAACGTTGACGATCACCTTGGCCGAGACCGCGGCTGCGACAAGCGATATGAAATCGCTATAGATCACCAGTGCAGGCACCACGACAATACTGGCAAGTATTATTGGCAAGGCGAGATAATGAACCGAGTTGATACCCATAGTCTCCAAAGCGTCTATCTGCTCGGTAACCTTCATGGTGCCGATACGGGCGGTGATGTTCGAACCAACCCTGGCCACCACCAAGAGCGAGATCACCAATGGTGCAATCTCTATAAGGATGCTGCGACCGCCGGTAGCGCCTACGTAAAATTTGGGTAGCCCGGCTTCTAACTGATACGCTACCATAAGTGCTGTGACCATCCCTAGGAATATCGAGGCGAAGGAGATTACCGGCAGGGAAAGAAGACCAAGGGTGTAAACCTGCTTAAGTACAAGTTCGGGCCGACGAAGAACGTAGCCCATCCCACCGAAGGCGCGCAGGGTAAAAAGCACATACCGACCAAGCTGACGGACCACTAGAGGTCCTCCTCTGTCACTCTGTCTATCTCTTCGCCCAGCTCCTCTTCCACGCGAGCGACGTAACTTTCGAAACGCATGATCGGTTTGCGGAAAACAAGATCCAACTCGCCAGTGGGACCGTTTCGTTGCTTTGCGATAATTATCTTCGCAGGACTGCCTGGATGCCCTTCCTCCAATTTAGGATTGTAGAACCCAGGTCTATGTATGAGCAGCACGAGATCCGCATCCTGCTCAATCGCTCCCGATTCTCTGAGATCGGCGAGCTGCGGTTTCTTGCTCTCGCGCATCTCAGGCCGACGTGAAAGCTGGGACAGCGCCACCACCGGCGCGTTGATCTCCTTGGCCATGGCCTTGAGAGATCTACTGATCTCGGTTATCTCCTGTTGCCGGTTGCGCTGACCTGCAAAACCGGCTGAAGCATCCATAAGCTGCATGTAATCTACAATCACCATCCCCAGCTCGCCTTCGGCGTGAAGCCTGCGGGCCTTGGCCTTGAGTTCCAGGATGGAAAGCGAAGGCGTGTCGTCTATGTATACAGGAAGCTCGTTAAGCACCCCCATCACGTTGGAGAGTCTGGCGTAATCCTCCATGCTCAATCTACCTGAACGCAACTTGGAAAGACCGACCTCCGCCTCCGAGCAGATGATTCGCTCCACCACCATCTCGGTGGTCATCTCAAGGCTAAATAGACCAACCTTTGTCCCTTCACGCTTGGCCGCTTCCACCGCTATGTTGAGGGCGAGCGAAGATTTGCCCATAGAAGGACGTCCGGCGATAACCACAAGCTCGCCACGTTGCAAACCGGAGGTCATGCTGTCAAGGTCAACGAATCCTGTAGGGATACCGGTTACGTGGCGTCCCTCCTGCTTGGCCCGGTCGATAGCGCGCATGGCTGGAACTAAAAGATCCTTGAGCGCCACGAACCCGCCGCGCAGCTTGGATTCCTTGATCTCGAAGATTCGATTCTCGGCCTTGTCCAGCATCTCGTCCACAGGTTGTCTGGAGTCATATGCGTCCTGAACGATCCGGGTGGCAATACCTATAAGTCGGCGCTGAACCCACTTCTCATACACTATGCGGGCGTGCTCCTCGACATGCGCAGGCGCCACCACGTTCTCGGCAAGGGAGGAAAGATACTCCAGCCCCCCAGCATCGGAAAGCTTCTTTTGCCGCTTGAGTTCCTCGCTTACGGTTACGAGATCGGCAGTCTCGTTGCGTTCGAAGAGCCCCTGCACCGCCTCGGCTATAAGCCGGTTCTTGCGGTCGTAGAAACACTCGGAGCGAAGGATCCCGAACGCCTTGTACATGGCCTCCTGGGAGATAAGCATCGCTGCCAAAACCGCCGCCTCAGCCTCCGCTGCGTGGGGCGGAACGCGCAGAGTCTCACCAAGGGAGGGATCAATCACGGCTCTTCCTCTTTTCTAAAAGATCGGCTACCACCTCAACCAGCCTTTCCGCCAGCTCTTCCTTGCTCGTGCGTGGAACCTCAACTCTTTTGCCGTCAGCATAGATAATCACAGCCTGGGTTTTTTCACTACCTATGGCCTCAGCCGGGTTGGCCACTATAGCATCAAGTCTCTTGGAGGAGAGTTTTTCAACCGCTGCTGCCCGCCAGTCTTCACCGGTCTCGACCGAGAAACCGATACGAACGGTTGATGAATCTGCGAATGCGGACAGAATGTCAGGTGTTCTTATAAGGGATAGGGTAAGCTCTGTCTCCTTCAGCTTGTAATCGGCGCTCTCCTTCGGTGCGTAGTCTCCGACCGCTGCCGCCATGAGCAATACGTCTGTAGAGGGCATAAGGGATGTAAGCTGTTCAAGCATCTGGGCCGCCGACCTCACCCTGACGATCCGGACCCCACAGGGCAGTGGAACGTTCATCTCGCCTGCGAGGAGCGTCACATCGGCTCCCACACGGGCGAAAGCCTGAGCTATCTGGACTCCCATCCTGCCCGAGGAGCGATTGGTGATAACTCGAACCGGATCCAGCTCCTCCTCTGTGCGACCCGCGGTAACCACCACCCGTTTGCCTCTGAGCACCGGATGCGCCCGAATCAACCTCTCCGCGGCAAGCACTATCTCCTCGATCTCGGCCAATCTTCCTTTACCGACCATCCCGCAGGCAAGTTCGCCCTCGCCGGGTTCCACAAATCCTGCACCGCGCCCCTTGAGTGTAGCTATATTCTCCTGGGTAGCCGGATTCCGCCACATGCCGGTGTTCATTGCAGGCGCAAAGAGCAGGAGCTTCGGGTCTGCTGCCAGAATAAGGCTCGAAAGCAGATCGTCGGCCAAACCATGTGTCGCCTTTGCAATGATATCGGCGGTTGCAGGGGCTAGGAGCACAAGACGGGTGCCTTCAAGGAGTGAGATATGTGTAAGCGCCTCTCGCCGCGCCCACAGATTATCGTAAACCCCTTCGTCGGTAAGAGCTTCGAACGTAACCCTGCCGATGAAGCGCTGTGCCGCTTCTGTGAGTACCACCGGGACCCGGAAACTCCTCCCTCTCAAGGCCCGCAGCACCAAGGGGGCTTTGTACGCGGCTATTGACCCGGTTACTCCAAGAAGAACTCTTTCGTTCATTCTTTCTTCTCTTCAGCCTCTCCACGCAGGGTGCGTGCCAGCCCCAAGCTATAGGGGTTTTCTACCGCATCAATTCGTCCCTCTGCCACCTCCTCGATCAGGCGTCGTGTTTCCCTTGAGGCCATCGCCAGGAAGCGATACTTATTTTCATAACGTTTCCAGATCTTCTCAAGAGAGATTTCTTGCATCAATCCTCCGTCAGTTTAATCTTTTTCGCTCGCGCAATGCGAGCGCGTTCCGCGTCAAGGATAGCCCGAAGCGACCGCAGGCTTGCAGAAAGCGAATCGTTCACCACCGCGTAATCGAACTCCCCTGCCCGCTCGATCTCGGCTTCGGCCCGCGCAAGGCGCGCCTCGATCGTCTCGCGATCGTCCCGCCCCCTCGCGGTGAGCCTGCGGCGCAACTCGGAAAGGCTGGGCGGCAGCAAAAAGACGGTCACGCTCTCAGGGTAAAGCCTCTTGAGATGGAGCGCTCCCTTAATGTCCGTATCCAGCACCACGTCAAACCCTTGCGAGAGCAGTTCCTCGACCTGGGCCTTAGGAGTACCGTAGCGATAACCGTAAACCTCCTCCCATTCAAGCAGGTCATCCTCTTTGATAAGACGGTCGAACCCCTCTTCGCTTACGAAATGGTAGGCCTTGCCGTCTACTTCCTTGCCGCGCCTCGGCCGCGTGGTTGCCGAAACCGAGTAGCGAACCTTGTCATCGCACCGCACAAGCGAGCGACACAGGGTTGTTTTCCCCGCACCTGAAGGAGCCGAGAGTATAAACAAAAATGGGTCTCTATTCAACATTCTGGACTTGTTCGCGAATCTTTTCCACCTCTTCTTTCATAGCTATAACGAAATGGGTGATCTCGGTGTCGTTGGATTTGGCGCCGATGGTGTTGGTTTCCTTAAGCATCTCCTGAGTGGTGAAATTAAGCCGGCGTCCGTTGGATTTAGGCTCGCCCAGTGTTTCCCTGAAAAGTTTGATGTGATTGGAAAGCCTCACGCACTCCTCGTGGATATCGAATCGCTCCGAGAAGTAAAGAACTTCCTGCAACAACCGGTTTCTGTCTGGCTCGATCTTCATCTCTTCTAAAAGCTCCAGAAGCTTGGTGTGCTTCTTTTTTATTCGGCCTGGAATCCTGCGCTTAACAGCACTCAAATTGCTGTTGATGACTTTAAGGCGTCCTCTTAGATCCTTCTCAAGGTTCCTTCCTTCGGCGCGGCGCATCCTTACCAGATCCTTAATAGCACGATCAACCAAGCGCTTCGTGTATTTCCAGAGCTTGGCCGTCTCCACATCACGAGGCTCTTCCTTGATAAGACCGGGGATTCGGAAGAGCAGCTCAGGGGTTATTTCTTCGGATACGGGTACAGGCACCCGCTTTCGCAATTCCTTTAGAAGATGCAGGAAATCGTCAAGAACTTCCTGGGCAAGAACCAGACGCTTGCCGTTGGATTCTTCAATGTGGATGACGACGCTCACCGAACCGCGGTTTACGCTCTGCTTTATCACCTGTTTGATCTTTTCCTCGTAACCCGCCAGCTGATCAGGCAGCTTAACGCTTACCTCAAGATAGCGGTGGTTGAGCGAATGCGCCTCCACGGTCAGACGCAGGCCTTCAGGTTTGATAAGAACAACGGCCCTTCCTTGTCCTGTCATACTGGTGACCATCACAGGGCTCCTTCGAATACGAACGTTACAGGGCCGTCGTTGACCAGTTCAACCTCCATATGCGCACCAAAAATACCTTCCTCTACGTTGACGCCTGAAGAACGCAAGGTATCTGCAAAAAGCGAGACAAGCTCCTTTGCTTCATCAGGACACATGGCCGGATCGAAAGAGGGTCGCAGACCCTTTGCAAGATTTGCGGCAAGGGTAAACTGGGAAACAACCAGAACGCTTCCAGAGATATCCAAAAGAGAGAGGTTCATCTTGCCGTCGGCATCGGTAAAGAACCGGTAGCGCGGAAGACGCTCGGCAAAGCGGACGATCTTTTCCTTGCTGTCACCTTTCTGGACCCCGAGCAGGACCAGAAGGCCTTTCGAGATCGAAGCCTTTTGGTTTCCATCTACCCTGACCGCTGCCCGGCTTACGCGCTGAACTACCGCCCTCACTCCTCTTCCTTCTTGAGCAAGGACAGCAGTTTGTGCCCGAAAGCCTCGGCAGCACGAGGGCCGGAGGCGGTAACGATCTTTCCTGAACATACCACATCTTCTGTCAGGTAGTTGGCTCCTCCGGCCTTCAGTTCGGAAGCGACGGAGGAAAAGCAGGTCGCATCTACGTCCTTAAGCAAACCCGCTCTACCAAATACCACGGGCGCAAGACAGATAGCCCCGAGAACCTTATCCTGATCTCTGAACTCGCGTGCCAGACGAGCAAGGGTCGTGTCGCCCCAGAGGTTTTTGGCACCGATCCCGCCCACGATCACCAGCGCAACGTAATCCTCGGAATTGGCCTGCGAGATTAAAAGATCCGGTTCAACCTTCGCGCCCAGCATCCCGGTGGCAACCGTGGTATCGGTTGAGGCTATTACGCCGGCAAATCCACCTTCTTCCAGAATCTTTCTGGGGGCGGCAAGTTCCTCGTCTCGAAATCCCTGGTGGGCGATCACAAAAAGAACCTTTAAGCGAGACTCAGGAAGGCTCACCGATTCGGCCTCACTTGCAGACGGCTTAGAGCCGCAGGCCAAAACCACCACCAGTACGGCTGGTAGAAATCTACGCATGATCGGTTCCCCTTTCTTGAGGTTCGTAGTCAAGCGGCCGGATCTCAAATATTATCCCGTTATCGTCCGGACAGGCCGCACGGGTAACCTGTTTGTCCTTCTCCCAAAAGAACTTACCGCCTGTCTGAATGGTAAGGATCAGAGGAAAAATAGAGGCAAACGCCGAGGTGCATATTCCTTCAGACGTACAGTTACCGACCACATACTCATCCCCGACCTTGTGCAA
Source organism: Caldifarciminota bacterium (assembly GCA_034717795.1). Classification (GTDB taxonomy): domain Bacteria; phylum Hydrothermota; class Tepidihabitantia; order B3-TA06; family B3-TA06; genus B3-TA06. Next base: position 17,817 of record JAYELY010000358.1, on the reverse strand, counting down.
CCCCTCGTTACACTGACCTGCCACAACCTTACAGATAACCTTCTTCATACGTCCTCCTACACGTCAAAGACTACGCGTGCCCGCCAGAGATCTCCCTCTTTCCCATAGAGAAAATCCTGGTAGGTCACCGTTTTAACCTCATGCAACAGGTTGTGGCGTCCTAAATCGAGCATCTCGCCGCAGACCACCGCCTCCAACCTGTATCGATCTCCCTCCTCCGAAAGCCTCACACCCTCTGCATGATGCACAAGAAAACCTCGCGTTATAACCCAATGCAGCAGCTCACGCAGCCAGTCAAGGAACCGCTCCGCCGGACTCTCAGCACTGACCTGAAGGCAACGCTCCTGGATGCAGCGTACGCCTTCCGGTTCGACTATCTGCGCAAGCAACGCCTCTGCTGCGTTGGCAAAAAGCTCCTCCTCGCTTGCTCCGCGGATAAGGAGCTCCAGGTCGCTTGTATGTTCAAGCGCCTCCCAAGCTGATTCGTTCACACCTTAAGCGGGGTAGGAAATAGCACCCGATTCTGTTCTGTATTTATGAGGGCGTAGCGGCCTCGGAACATGGGACCCGGATTAACTACAACCGTGGGACCCAGGGTATCCTGTCCGGGCGTACCGTGAGCGTGACCGCAGAAACAGAACGCAGGTTGATGCTTCTCTATCACCTCGTTTATTACCTTCGCTCCCACATGATCGTTTACAGCTGGATCAAGGTCAACCATTGAGATAGGAGGGGTATGAACAAGTAAGATGGTTCGAGCAGGATCGCGGTCGAATCCGGAAGACAAACGCTTCTTAAAGGCGCGCTCCTTGGAACAGTAGAACTCGTAATCCGTATCAACTGGTCCAACGGCTCCACCCCAACCAATAAAGGTGTAGCCCGCCATCTCGAAGGGCTCGGTTTGAACGTTATGCGCGTTGGGAAAACTCTTCACCGTTTCGTTGAGTCGGGCGGTAGGAGCATCCAGGTGTCCCGGAACGAACACAATCGGCACCCCGAATCCCGTAAGATTGATAAAGAACTCGCGGTAGACCAGTTCATCTATAACGCCATCCTGTTCCGATTCCGCCTTGGGCTTGCGCGGGGCTTTACCGGTTGAGCGAACCTTTTGCCATTCGGCTTCGCGTTCCGCTGAATCCAAGATATCACCGGCAAAAACGATCAGGTCTAAACGTTGATCCTCCAGTGCCTCCTCAAGAAGAGGCCATACGCGATCTCCTCCATGATAGTCCGCAAACAGAGCGATTTTCATATCAGAGAAGTTTAATCGGGAATCGGGAATTGTCAAGATAACTGGTCACTTGACTCTACCCCATAGAGGTGTAGGATTGTGTATGGATGCCACCCAACTCTTTCCCCGCACCGAAGACATCATCTACTTAAACCACGCATCCAGCTCCCCCCTACCCCTGCCTGCACGCGAGAGAATGAAAACGCTCATAGACGAGCTGGCTTCGGGCGACAGGTCCTGGAACTTCTGGAGCGCCGAGCTTGAGAGTTTTCGAGGCGAGTCGGCCAAGCTTCTGGGAACAGAGCCTAGAGAGATAGGTTTCATCCCCAATACCTCGACCGGGCTGCTCATCGCACTTTACTCCATTCCCTGGCGGGAAACGGATAACATCGTGTTGATCAAGGACGGCTTTCCCACCAATATCGTCCCGTGGTTCAGGAATCTGCCGCAGATCCAGAAGCGTCAGATAGAGATTGAAGGCGACAGACCGCTCGAGGACAGAATCCTGGAATCAATAGACGAACACACCCGTGCCGTAGCCATAGACTGGGTTGACTTCTTTACCGGCTATAGAATCGACCTTAAAAGAATCGGTGATTTCTGCAAGGAAAGAGGCATCTTCCTGGTCGCGGATGGGATACAAGGCTGTGGTGCGCTTGAACTCGATCTTTCAAATGTCCACGTGGACTTCTTTGCCGCCGCATCCGCCAAGTGGCTCTTAGGTCCGGTAGGTGCGGGAATCCTTTATGTGAACGCCGAAACCATGCCCCGGCTGAAACCTGCATTCGAGGGATGGATGAGCCTTTCCTGGAAAGAGTTCAACATCTTCGATCCACTTCCACCTCTAAAGGAAGGAGCGGGCCGGTTCGAGCCAGGCTCCTATCCTGGGGTTCCTCTTGTAGGGTTCGTGGAGAATCTGAAGATCCTGAACTCGGTAGGGATAGCAAAGATTAACGAGAGAATCTTCCAGACTCGCGGATTCCTGTTGCAAGGTTTAAAGCAACTGGATGCGGAGATTATTTCGCCCGAAAACGAGGATCACGCTTCAGGCATACTCACCTTCCGTATCCCTGACAAGGATTCAAAAGCGCTGTTCGAGAAACTGAGCGATGCCCGCATAATCGTATCGCTGCGCAAAGGTGCCATCCGGCTCTCCCCACACTTCTACAACACCCCGGATGAGGCCTCACGGGTATTGGCTGAAATCGGGGAGTTTGTCAAGTCTTGATCTTACGCATCTTACAAAAAGAAGAAAGAGGCAATATTTACTTGACATTCCGAGTTTAATCCGTATCCTCAGCGAAGGAGGAACATGTGTCAGAGTTTCGAGTTCTCGCAGTAAATCCCGGCTCCACTTCAACCAAGATAGCCGTTTATGAGGGTGAGAGGGAAATTTTCTCGGTCAATCTCACTCACCCTGCGGACCAGATTGCGAAGTATGCAAAGATTATAGATCAGTACGAGTTCCGCCGCGATGTTATACTCAAGACCCTTGAAGAGAAGGAAATAGAGAAGTCTTCGCTCTCGGCCGTGGTAGGTAGAGGAGGACTCATGCGCCCGATTCCTGGCGGAACCTTCAGGGTAAACGAAGCAATGCTTACAGATCTTCGCGCAGGTCTTCAGGGCGAACACGCATCCAACCTTGGCGGACTCATAGCCAACGCGATCGCGGAGCCGCTGGGCATCCCGGCGTTCATCGTGGACCCGGTGGTGGTGGACGAGATGGAGACCTTTGCCCGGTATACCGGTCGTCCGGAGATTAAAAGGAGAAGCATCTTCCATGCCCTGAACCACAAGGCAGCCGCGCGCAAAGCCGCCGCCGAGATGGGGAAGAAATACGAAGAGGTGAACCTGATCGTGGCCCATCTGGGAGGCGGTATCTCCATCGCCGCGCACAAAAAGGGACGAGTGGTGGACGTGAACAACGCCTTAAACGGCGACGGACCGATAGCGCCTGAACGTGCAGGCTCGCTGCCCGCCTGGGATCTGGTGTGTTTTGTGCTTGACAGCAACTACACCAAACAGGACATGAAGAAGCTCCTTGCCGGAAAGGGCGGCGTGGTAGCTTATCTGGGAACCAACGACATGCGGGATGTGGAAGAGCGCGTCAAGGCCGGGGACGAGAAGGCCGCCGAGATCTTAGGTGTTGTGGCATATACCTGCTCGAAGGAGATAGGTGCTCGCGCCGCGGTGCTTGAGGGCAAGGTGGACGCCATAGTGCTCACCGGCGGGCTTGCCTACGACGAGTTTTTCGTTGAGTTGGTTCGCAACCGCGTGGGGTTCATAGCGCCATTGAAGGTGTATCCGGGAGAAAACGAAATGCAGGCTTTGGTCGAAGGGGCGCTGCGGGTTCTCAAGGAAGAAGAGGCTGCTCAGGAATATTAAAAAGAAAAAATGAATCCAAGGAGGCTTGATGCCGGTAAAGAAACTAGCTGAACTGGTTGAGAAGGTGAAAAATCTGCCCCGAACGCGCGTGGCCGTGGCCGCGGGAGAAGACCCGCATACCATCGAGGCGGTGGGCCGGGGCGTTACCGAGGGCATGATCGACGCCACCCTGACCGGTGATGAGACAAAGATCAAGGAAGTGGCCTCGGAGTATGAGATTGACCCCGGAATCTTCAAGATAATTCATATCCCTGACGAGAGGGTCGCCGCTATCAAAGCGGTGGAGCTTGTGAACTCTGGTGAAGCCGACTTCCTTATGAAAGGGTTTATGGATTCGGCCATCTACATGCGCGCCATTCTGGATAAGGAAAAAGGACTTCTCCCCCCGGGCAAAACCCTTTCCCACGTTACCGTTCTCGAGGTTCCTTCATACCACAAGCTTCTCGTAGCCACAGACGTAGCTGTTCTTATAGCCCCTGATCTCAAGCAGAAGGTCGCCATGATAGGCTACGCGGTTGATATCGCCCACCGCTTGGGTATAGAGCGTCCCAAGGTGGCTATCCTTGCGGCTGTAGAAAAGGTCAACCCCAAGATGGACGCCACCATGGATGCGGCAATCCTTACCCAGATGAACCGCCGCGGCCAGATCAAAGGCTGTATCATTGACGGCCCCCTGGCCATGGACCTTGCGGTGTCAGAAGAGTCCAAACGCATCAAGGGAGTGGAAAGTGAAGTAGCCGGTGACGCGGACGTCTTAATCTTCCCGGACATCGAAGCGGGCAACATCTTCTACAAGGCGACCACCAATTTTGCCGGCGCACACCTGTCGGCAATCGTCACCGGAGCAAAGGTACCATGCGTATTAACCTCCCGCGGCGACAACGAGGATTCAAAGTTCTACTCGATAGCACTGGCGGCACTAATGGCCGGTAAAGGAGAATAACCTGTCATGAAGTTCTTCCGAAGATTCAAGATCATAGGGACGGGTTCTTACTTGCCCGAGAAGGTACTGACCAATTTCGATCTTGAAAAGATAGTTGACACCTCGGATGAATGGATAAGGACCCGTACAGGTGTTGAGAAGCGCCACATCGTCCGTAATGATGAAGCCACATCCGATATGGTAATCGAGGCTACCAAGGAGGCATTGAAAAACGCAGGGCTTGCCGCATCGGAGCTCGGTGCGATCGTAGTGGGAACCATCTCACCGGATACCATGTTCCCCTCCACCGGCTGCTGGGTGCAGAATGGGTTGGATATTCCCGGCATCCCTGCCTTCGACGTCTCAGCGGCCTGCTCAGGCTTCCTTTACGGGCTTGAGATAGGCTCTTCAATGCTCTCCTCAATCGCGAAGCCCATCCTTGTTGCAGGCGCAGATGCCCTATCAAAGATCACCGACTGGGAAGATCGCGGCACATGCATCCTCATGGGCGACGGCGCAGGCGTTGTCATCATAGCTCCTACGGACGAGGATCGCGGGTTTCTTTCTTCGATTTTAGGAGCCGACGGTTCATTAGGGGAACTTCTGGTTCAGCCTGCAGGTGGAACCCGTATGCCTGCCAGCCACGAAACCGTAGACAAGAGACTACACACCATTCAGATGAAGGGCAATGAGGTCTTTAAGTACGCGGTTCGGACCATGGGGGACGCCGCGGTTGCCGCCATCGAGCAGGCCGGCATTGATCCGGAGGAGATAGATCTCTTCATTCCCCACCAGGCCAATACGAGGATAATCGAAGCAACCTGCAGGCGGGCCAAGGTGCCATTGGATAAAACTCATATCACCATCGGCTGGCACGGCAACATGTCGGCGGGAACGATCCCGGTAGCCTTCCACGATGCTATTTCTAAAGGTTTAGTCAAACGTGACGACCTCCTGCTTTTTGCGGCGTTCGGCGGCGGCTTCACCTGGGGCGCTTCGGTACTGAGGTTCTAAAAGGCTGTCGTAATGATTAATGAACCGCAGATTAATATGGATTAGAAAAGGCAAGCTATCCGGGCTACACTTAGTCTCTCTGTAGATAGGTGAATGAAATGCAAGAGGATTTTAGTTAAAAAGATTGCAAACTCCGGTGGAAAGAATCTCCGAATTCTTTCCGCCACATAAATTAGGAGGATCGATGCTTGAGATACGCTTCCACGGCCGGGGCGGCCAGGGAACGGTGGTTGCTTCAAAAGTGCTGGCTGTAGCCGTGGCCAAGGAAGGACGATACGTTCAGACCTTTCCGGAGTACGGCGTCGAGCGCCGGGGCGCGCCGGTGGTTGCATTCACCCGTATCGACTCCAAACCGATCTACATTCGATCAAAGATCTACGAGCCCGATCATCTGTTGGTGCTTGAGCCTACCTTGATCGGCGCCATAGACGTCACCGAAGGGCTTAAGCCCGGTGGCTGGATCGTCATCAACACCGAAAAAAAGGCTTCCGACTTCCCCCAGTTCAAAGGATTCAAGGTAGCGACAGTGGACGCATCATCCATCGCAGTCAAGCACAGAATCGGATCAAAGGCGGCGCCTATTGTCAACAGCGCTATCATGGGGGCGTTTGCCAAGATCACCGGCTTCGTCGGAATCGAGGCGGTGCGCGAGGCGGTACATGAGCTCTCGCCGGTCAAGAAGGACGAAAACGTCAAGGCGGCCCAGGAGGCCTACGATGTCGCCAAGGCCCCGGAGGAGAAATAATGAGTGAAGAGATCAAATGGGAGAAAGAATCGGACATGCCGTTGATGGCGATGTCGCTGGGACGGATGACGGTCAACAAGACCGGCTCCTGGCGAAACCTGAGGCCGGTGCTCGACCGCGAAAAGTGCAACAAGTGCGGCATTTGCTGGAAGTTCTGTCCCGACGTTTCTATTGAGATGGACGACGAGGACTACCCTGTGGTTGACCTCTCCTTCTGCAAGGGATGCGGCATCTGTGCGGTGGAATGCCCCAAGGACGCCATCGAGATGGTTAAGGAGGAATGATGCAGAAGGTAATCATGGGCAACCACGCCCTGTCCTGGGGAGCGTTGCTCTCGCGCGCCGAGGTAATCGCGGCCTATCCCATCACCCCTCAGACCGAGGTTGTGGAGCTTTTATCAAACATGTGCGCGGACGGCTCGCTGAAAGCGAAGTTCATCAAGGTGGAGAGCGAGCACTCGGCAATGGCCGCATCCATGGGTGCATCGGCCGCAGGTGCGAGAACATTTACTGCCACCTCCTCCCAGGGGCTTGCTCTCATGCACGAGGTGCTTCACTGGGCTACGGGCGCACGCTTGCCAATCGTGATGGGCAACATCAACCGCGCCATGGCTCCACCCTGGACCATCTGGACCGAGCAGACCGACTCCATCGCCCAGCGCGACACCGGCTGGATTCAAATCTATACCTCCTCCATCCAGGAGATAATGGACTCGGTAATCCAGGCATACAAGGTTGCAGAGCAGATATATATCCCGGCGATGGTGGTTCTGGACAGCTTCGTGCTCTCTCACACCAACGAGAACTGCGAGGTACCAGACCAGGACAAGGTGGACGCCTACCTGCCCCGCTTCGAAAACGCCTACAAGCTGGATACCGAAAAACCTGCCGCGTTCGGCGGGCTCACCGGACCTGACTGGTACTACGAGCTTCGCTACAAGATCGAGCGCGACATCCAGAAAGCCATCCCCCTGTTTGAGGAGACCGGCAAGGAGTTCGGTGAGATGTTCGGACGCCACTACGGTATGCTGGAGACCTACAAGCTGGACGACGCGGATACCGTGCTCGTCACCTCTGCATCCATCGCGTCAACGGCAAGACCGGTAATCGATGCGATGCGTGAAGAGGGTCACAAGGTAGGACTTATAAGGATTCGTGTGTTCCGTCCCTTCCCATCAGAGCTTTTAAGAAAGCTCCTGGCCGGTCGCAAGAAGGTCCTGGTCGTAGATCGCAACATAAGCTTCGGTATGTCCGGTGCGTTTTATGCAGAGACCAAGGCTGCTCTTTATAATGAGAAGAAAGCGCCGCCCATGTGGGGTTACATCGCCGGTCTTGGCGGACGCGACGTTCCTATGGATGTAGTCAAGGGGATGATTGAACAGACCATCAAGGAAGATCATCCCACCGAAGACATCATCTGGATAGGAGTGAAGAGATGAGATACACCATACCCGAACAGGAGATAATGTGCTCAGGGCACAAGGCGTGCCAGGGCTGCGGCGCGACCCTTGCAATGCGCTACGCGCTCAAGGCGCTCGGTCCTAAGACGATCCTCACCCTTCCTGCCTGCTGCTGGTCGGTGATAGACGGCCCCTTCCCCTACTCCTCGGTGGGCGTTCCTCTGTTCCATACCGCGTTCGAGACCGCTGCGGCGGTGGCGTCTGGCATCCGTGCCGGGCTGACGATGCGCGGCGATACCGAGACCAACGTGGTGGCCTGGGCAGGCGACGGCGGAACCTTCGACATCGGCATCCAGGCCCTTTCCGGAACGGTGGAACGCAACGACAACGTCATCTACGTCTGCTACGACAACGAGGCCTACATGAACACAGGTGTTCAGCGCTCCTCGGCCACGCCCTGGGGCGCGGTAACGTCCACCACCCCACCGCGGCACTTCAAGCAGGAGCGCAAGAAGGACATGCTCGCTATCATGGCCGCACACTCCATCCCCTACACCGCGTCGGCGTCAGTGGCCTATCCAGAAGACTTCATCCGCAAGCTCAATATCGCCAAGGAAACCCCAGGGGCGAAGTTCATCCACATCCTCGCCTCCTGCCCGCCCGGCTGGAGAACCGCACCTGAACTCGCCATCAAGCTTGCAAGGCTGGCTGTCCAGACTCACGTCTTCCCCCTGTACGAAATCTACGAAGGGCGCTACTACAAACTTTCGATCGATCCAAAGAAAAAACCACTTGTAGACTACATAAAACCGCAGGGTCGCTTCCGTCATCTGACTGAAGAACAGGTTGACGAGATGGACAAACAGGTTGACGAGCGCTACGCCCGGCTCAAAGAGCAGGCCGAGCGCTCCAAGCCGTGGTTCGAAAAACAGAAGGAAAATTAGTAAAAAGACGATACTTGGAGGGCGGGCTCTCTAGCCCGCCCTTTCTTTTTTGGACTCGTTTGGCGGACTGGGAGTTCGTCCTCCCATCAAACTCGTTTGGCGGACTGGGAGTTCGTCCTCCCATCAAACTTGCTTGGCGGACTGAGAGTCCGCCCCTCCATGTCCACGGATGATCGTCTTCGTTGTCCACGAGACCTTTCCTGACCGGATTCTTACAGATATATTCAACCTTGCTTTGGGCGTCTTCATTAGAACGCAGAATCCTGTCGAAGTAGGACTCCTGCCAAACCGTTCCCTTGCGTTCTAAAGCTTTGTTGATACTGCGGGCACAAGCCCCTTTTATTCCCTGCATAATCTCGGCAAGTCCATACGTGCCGCCCTCATCATCGGCAAGCGGAGTAAACACCATATGGACGTGATCCGGCATCACCACTACACCGTGCAGGTAAATCTTCCGCCCATGATCGTAAAGGCAGTGTTTGAGAACCAATCCCCTCAAAGATTCAGGAATGCGCCACCTCTTGTAAGTAGAGAAGGTCACGAAGTAGGTCTTACCTTCTTTTTGCAGCTGCGGCAGCCTGCGGCGGTAGTTGTCCCTGGCAGGCTTGGCTAAAGGTCTTTCCATGATCCATAGGTTATTAGAAAAGTTTAACTTGTCAACACTTAACCCAAGAATGGAGGGCGGCTTCTCCAAGCCGCCTCTAAGATCTCGTTTGGCGGACTAAGAGTCCGTCCTCCATCCTCGATAGAATCAAACTCCCTTAGCGGACTGAGAGTCCGCCCTCCATACCACCGTCCGTTGAGTATTAAAGCCCTTGACACGTCTAACACGTCGAATACAATAGATTATGCCACAGAGAGGACGCGTGTGGGCCGAGATAGATATCGACGCCCTCGTGCATAACTACCGTCTTATCCGCTCCACGGTGGGCGAGGCACGTGTGCTTGCCGCGGTAAAGGCCGAGGCGTACGGTCACGGGGGGCGCGAGGTAGCAAGGGTGCTTGAAAACCTCGGCACCGAGTACTTCGGTGTAGCCAGCACCGAGGAGGCGATTGACCTCAGAACCAACGGCCAGATCAGGCGACCCATACTTATCCTCTCCCCTGTCCCCTACCGCGAGATACCGATGATCTTCGACTACAACCTGATTCCGAATGTTACTGAAAAGGGTTTTGCCAAGGCACTGGCCCAGGAGGCCAACCGCAGGGGTAAAAGCCTGGCCGTCCACGTGGAGGTGGATACGGGCATGGGCCGCACAGGGGTTCCTCCGAAAGAGGCACCCGCGCTTATCTCTCTCGTGGTCAACAAACCCGGGCTCAAACTTGAAGGGGTGTTCACCCACTTCCCTGCAGCCGAGACGGATAAGAAGTTTACAGAGAAACAGATCTCGATCTTCGATCAACTTATCGCGCGGCTGCGCAGCGAAGGGTTTAAGGTACCTGTGCTGCATTCGGCGAATTCTGCGGCGATCTTCCGCTACCCTCAGGCTCGCTATGACATTGTAAGGCCTGGCCTTGCGCTTTACGGAATCGAACCTGAGACAATGGAGGGTTCCCTTGACCTTGCGCCGGTGCTGACGCTTCGGACTCGGATCGTGAACCTTCGGCGTCTTCCCAAAGGCGCAAGCATAAGCTACGGCAGAACGTATGTTCTGGAGCACGATACCCTTGTGGCTACTCTATCGGTGGGCTACGGGGACGGCTACCCACGGGCGCTGTCAAACAAAGGGAAGGTGCTTTATGCGGGCAAACGCTACCCGATCATCGGCGTGGTATGCATGGACCTTATGATGCTGGATTTCTCAAATGCTTCGGGTGCAAAGATAGGTGACGAGGTAACGTTGATCGGTCGGGACGGTGAGGCGGTGCTTTCGGCAGACGAGGTTGCGGGCTGGGCCGATACCATTTCTTACGAGATAACCACGCGTATAAGTCCAAGGGTACCACGTATCTATAAAACCTCTAAACGCATCCTTGGAGCACGCACGCTCCTTGGATCAACCACAGGCCTATGAACGAAGAGAAAGAACATAAAGAAGAGCAGAAAAGCTCTGCAGAACAGGAGAAGGAATATCAACCGCCCCATTTTCTGGAGCTGGTGCTCTCGGTGGCTGCGGGTGCGCTGCAGGCCCTGGACCTGGGGATCTCGGATAAGGAAGGTGAGACCGGAAAGCCCAATCTCGTTCTTGCGCGGTACTCCATAGATCTTCTGGAGCTCTTGAATGAGAAAACCAAGGGCAATCTGGAGGAAGAAGAGGAGAGGTTCCTAAAGGAGATGTTGCATCAGCTGCGCTTGAAGTATGTAGAGGTGACCGAGAAATTCAATGAGGAGTCGAAATGAACGAAGAGCATGAGACTCAGATAACCGATCTGCGGGAATATTTCCCCTTCGATCGTTTAAAGAAAGAGGAGCTTGAGGTTCTTTATAAATCGAGCCGGATCAAGGAATATTCCGCGGAGGAGATGATCTTCAACGAAGGAGACGTCGGGGATTACTTCTGCATCATCCTTTCGGGCTCGATCCGCATCTCTACGCTTATCCCTGAGGTGGGCGAGGAGTCGCTCTCGATCCTGTATCAGGGCGACTTCTTCGGTGAGATGGCGCTTCTGGACGATGCGCCGCGTGCGGCGGCGGCCATCAGCCACACCGACGCAGAGCTTTTGATTATCCAGAAGAACGAATTTGACAAGTTAGTTGATCATAATAATCCGGCCGCCTACTGGATTCTGTGGGGGCTGGCAAAGAAGTTGTCACAACGTTTACGTGAAACAGACCAGCGGCTCAAGGCCATCCTGGCCCTGATCCGCCGATTCTAGGAGGTAGTTGTATGCAACAGGAAGAAAAGCCGACAGTCCAGCAGCCAAGAGAGGTGCGCTACGACTCCTCTGGCAAGAAGATAATAACATCGGCACGCAGCAGGGAAACCGAAAGTGCAATCCTTGCCATCAACGACAAGCTGGATCAACTTTTAGGCATTCTTTCATCCACCCTTCCCACCAGACTTGGCTCAGAACTGCGTGAAGCCGTTGCAGGAAGTCCGGAGACCCAGCGTTTGATAGAGGTTGTATCCAAAGAGCTCCCCGACCGTATCAAGAAAGATTCGGACCAGATCGTATTCGAGAAGGCGGAGATGCTTTCAATGGTTATCTCAACCAGCATCCAGCATCTTAACGATGCGTTTAAGTCCTACCAGGAGTCCATCCTCAAAGCCCTGGAAAGTCAGACTCAAGCACATGAGAAGACCGGTGAAGCACTGATCAAGATCAACTCCTTGCTTGCGGAACTTCACGCAGCTATTGCAGGAGGAAGCATGAAGAAAACTCCTGCAGCCCCTGTGGAACCTCCACCTGAAAAACCCGCCCCTCAACCTCCCCTCTCAGCACCAACCTACCCACCGCCCTCCTTTGGGAAGCCGGAAGAACCCGGAGAGGAGAAGCCTGCACCACCAGAGCCTCCTGTTACCCCCGAACCCAAGGAAGAAGAAAGATCGGATCTTCCCGGATGGCTGCAAGCAAAACGGGACGATTTGGACTCCTCTTCTGGACCCCAAACGCCGGATTCACCAAGCGGGGTAAGTTAACCAAGTGCGTATCTACACCCTTGGGACCGAAAACCGATCCGAACTGGAGATCGTAAAGATCCTTTCCAAGTATCAGATTCAGGTCTTGGCAGACATCCGCCATTCTACCGCCTCTCCACTCAAACATTTAAGGCGAGAAAACATCCAGAATATCTGCAAAAACGACAAGGTTGAGTACATATACCTGGGCAACGAACTGGGATCTGAACGAGAAACCGGAAGAGTGGATAACCTGGACCCAGCGCTCTACGAACGAGGGACCGCCCTCCTTAAAAGCCTGGCGCGTACCCGGGGGCTTTTGATACTGTGCTCCGAACGCACACCCGAAAGGTGCAACCGACGTTTGATCGCCGCCGAACTGGCAAAGGACGGTGCCGAGGTGTTCCATCTCCTGGAACTGGAGAAGCTCTGGACACCAACGATGAAGAAAGCCGGTGTTTACGGTAAACGTCCCTCAAAGCGAAAACGCTCCCGAGGTGATAAAGAACGAAAAGACCACAGACGAGGCAGATCAAAATATTCAAAACCCGGCAAAGAACGCCCACTCCTCAAGAAGAAAACCTCCCGGTCCAAGATGGACAAGATTTCCTAACTCCCTCACAAATCTTAGGTTACATCATATAGAGGGGATTGATTTTGAAGGCCAAAGGGTGAAGCGATTACTACTGGTTAATCCATGGATACACGACTTTGCCGCGTTTGACTTCTGGCTCAAGCCGCTGGGGCTGCTGAGGGTCGCAGGAGCACTTCAGGATGCGGGGGCAGAGGTATATCTTCTTGATCTTGCCGATCGCAACCATCCCTGGCTTGAAAAGCGCACCAAAACCGACGAGTGGGGCAGGGGCAAGTTCTTTGCAGAGGAGATAGAAAAACCACGGATACTTGAATACGTTACCCGTAAGTTCAGAAGATATGGTCTGCCTTATTCGACACTTGTGCAAAGGCTCTCCGATCTCCCGGACGCAGATGCCATCCTCATAACCTCTTCCATGACCTACTGGTACACCGGGGTAGCCGAAACAATCCGGGTGCTGAGAAAACGTTATCCCGGTATTCCAGTGATCCTCGGCGGGACATACGCAACCTTGATGCCTGAGCACGCCCGTGCCAACTCCGGGGCCGACCTAGTTCTTCCCGGCTCGCTTGAGGCAGTAAGAGGATCCTTGGGGTCAGCGCTCGGCCTGCAACTGGCGGATAAGCAGCCCTTCCCCGCCTGGGAGCTCTATTCGAAACTCGACTACGCGGTGATGAGTATATCAAGAGGATGTCCGTTCCGCTGCACCTACTGCGCCTCGCACAGGCTTGAATCACGCTATCTCCCCCGCAATCTGGAGGATATCACTGCGGAGTTAAAGTACCTTGCCGATCTCAAGATACGAAGAATCGCCTTTTACGACGACGCGATGCTGTTTCATCCGGATTTCGACGAGATCATGAAGAGAATAATCGGAATAGGGCTGGAACTTCATACACCGAACGGTCTGCACGTGAGCCAGATAACGCCCAAGAGGGCAAGATTAATGAAAGAAGCTGGATTCCACTCTCTATACCTGAGCCTTGAGACGGTAGACGAGCGACTTCTACAAATCACCGGTGCCAAGGTGTCACCGGATGCGTTCACGCAAGCGGCGAGGATTCTTAAGGATGCAGGTTTTAGTGACGAGCTTGGAGCCTACGTCCTTTTCGGTCTTCCGAGCCAGACTGAGGAAAGTGTCAAAAGGACCCTCGATTTTGCGCTTTCGGAAGGTGTTAAGCCGCATATAGCAGAGTTCTCGCCGGTGCCGGGCACCCTGGATTTTACAAGAAGCGGACTGGGCGATGACACCGATCCCCTGCTTTCCAACAACACCGCATGGTGCAATCAGGGAAAGCTCAGGGATTCGTGGGAAAGATTAAAGGATTATCTCAAGGAAAACCTTGAAGAATCGGTTTGAGCGAAAAGTCTAGGCCTCTGCCACCATCTTCACGAAACCTTCCCCCTCGAGTCTAAGCCGTTCGGTAATACGGAAGCCGAGCTTCTCGAACGCCCTTATCGCCCTCTTGTTTGCCGCAGCGGTGAAAAGATAGAAAAGCTCCAGATCGAGGCGCTTTGCGGCCTCGGTGAGAAACAGCCTGGCCGCCTCGCTGCCGTATCCCCTACCCCAGTAGGCGGGATCAAAGAGCACGATGGAGAACTCCGCCCGACGCTTCACCCGGTCTATATCCGTAAGGCTCACCTCACCTATCAGGCTGCCCGCAAGGGTGTGGATCCACAACCGCCACTCGTTGGAAGAGCGCTCCTGCTCGGCAAACCGCAGCCTGACCTCCTCGAATGTGGGATTCGCAGGCCAGACGTCCGACCATCGTAACACCTCATCCTGAAACCGCTTGGCGTAAAACTCACGCAGGAGCATGGGATCGCGTGCGCGCAGCACGACCGACCTCCCTCTTATTGGAGTGAAGTTCACATCAGGCTTCATTTTATCAATTCTCTTTAATATCAGGGCCGCGTCAAGGTATTTGGGGGATGCCTGCGTCAACTTGACGACTTTGGCTTCTTTTCTATGCCGTGAGTTCAATAATGAAGCGCAACACCTTGGAAAGCGGAGGGGGAAAACCATCCGTAAGGGTTATACACTGACCACAAATATCTAGACTCAAAGACTTGACACCACCGGTGATTTGTATATACTAAGGCTGCCAGGAGGAGGCGTAATGCTTAAAGAGTATTGTCAAAGCTGTGGGGGAGTCATAAATAATCCGGGAGGGTGGGGTACAGAAGCGGATGGTTCCTTAAATCATGATTTCTGCGGAAAGTGCTACGTAGATGGTTGCTTTACTGAGCCGAGACTCACACGCTGGCAGATAATCTCCAGGATCGTCCCTTTATGGATGAAAGAAAAGAACCTGACCTATCGTGAGGCGTTGATTGAAGCCAACTACTTCATCTCCGGCCTGCGACGCTGGCAAACTACAAAGATGTGGACTTGAACTCAGAGCGGATCGAGAGATAAGCTTGACATACCACAGCATCTTCGCATAATAATCGCCGAAGCTCTAAGCAGATAAATCCTAACCAAAGGAGGAGATCATGCAGATGCCTGAAGGAGCGATATGCCAGAGCTGCTTTATGCCGATGGGGAAACCGGAGGATTTCGGCACCGAAGCGGACGGCTCGGCGAGCAAGGAATACTGCACCCACTGCTACCAGAAGGGCCAGTTCACCAATCCTGAGATGAGCATGGAGGATATGGTTGCATACCTGGCTCCCAACTGGGGAGAATGGACCCAAAGGCCTGATCTGACCGCTGAGCAGGCAAAGCCTGAGGTCCGCGGGATACTTTCAAACCTGAAGCGCTGGAAAGCGTAAAGGAGGATTGATGTCCAAGATAGTTCACATCGAGATCCCTGCCCCAGATCTCGAGAAAGCCAAGGAGTTTTACTCCAAGCTATTCAACTGGAAGGTAGAATACTCCGGTATGGACTACACCCTGTGGTTTCCGGCGGAGGAAGGCGTGGCCGGCGGATTCAGCAAATCCGCAAAGCCCTCCACCGAGGGCGTTCTGCTTCACATCGGAGTGGACGACATCAAGGCCAAGCTTGCCGAGATCGAGGTCGCAGGCGGTAAAACCGTCACCCCTAAAACCAAGATCTCGGATGAGTGGGGCTACTACGCCGAGTTCCTCGACGTCTTCGGCAACAAGCTCGGCCTGTGGTCTGAGAAGTAACCCGTAACACACCGTAACACACCGTAACTCACCGTAACACGCCGTAACACATCTACATAGAATTCGTTCAGTGAATTTAAGGGGTGCTGCTAGCACCCCTTATTGTTATTCTTGAAGATTTCTTATCTCGCCAGGATAGCCTTTACGGTAACCGATTCATTGCCTGCGACAAGCCTTGCAAAGTAGACCCCTGCAGATACCTTGTTAGCATTCCATGTAAATGTGGACTGCGACGAGTTCAGCGCGAATGTTTCAACCGCACGGCCGTCAACCGAGTAGAAGGTTAGCCTACCTTGCATACCGGCGGGAAGGCTGTAGTTGAGTGTAGGGGTAGCCGAAAGGTTTCCGACTATTTCCAGAGTGAGAGAGGAAACCGGTGGGGTTTCTTCTACGCCGGCAAAGAGCGGTCCATCGCTACGGGCACGATAGATTTCATTGTCACCATCTGAGTTGTTCCAGAAGAAGATATGACCGAATCTTTGATCATCAGAGATAAAATACCGTCCGAGAATGGCAAAGTCGTCTACACTATTATCGGTTACCCGACCGATATCCCATACACCACCGACATTATTCGCGTAGAAGATTTCGGCATCGCTCGACTCAAGAGCCATGTAAGCTATGTGGACATTCTTATAGGGGTCGACGAAAAGCGTAGGATAGAGATCGGAGTAATCGTTGCTTGTAACCTTGCTTTCCTGCCAGGAACCGGTTACATTGTTGGCGTAGTATATCTCATTGTCGCTGCCGTCACTTTTTGCATAGCAGATGTGTGCGTAGTCTTCGTTATCCAAAACGAGATAAGGGAGCGAATTGGCTCCGAAACCGCCTGCTATAAACTCTGGCGCCGTCCATATGCCAGCTGTCTTTTTAGTGTAAAAAAGTGCCATGCCGTCGGTGTAGACGATATGAGGGTTGCCGTCAGAGTCGAGAGCCAGCCAGGGATACCAGTCATTCGTACCATTATCGGTCACCTGCTCGGATACCCAGGAACCGGTTACGTTGTTGGAATAGAATATCTCCCAATCGCCGCCGGTATCTTTTTGATAAACCATGTGGGCATATCCGTTTGCATCGACTTCGATTGACGGCCAGGCGTCATTGTCGGCATCATCGGTGACCCGCTCAGTATTCCAGCTTGACGGGGTCCCGCTGCAATAGGAGATTTCCCCGTCAGGAGTATCATTCCACCAGAGAGCGATATGGGCAGTAGCTTCGCCAGGTCTTGAGGCGATATCCAGTCCGATGTCATTGATTGCGTTATCGGTAATCCTGGAGGTAACCCAGGGGCCTGAGGAGTTGTCGGCAACAAAGGCCTCATTATCTCCATCATTGTGGGTATAGACTACCGTTAGACCTGATGGAACAGAGGTGACAAAGGGATACATATCCTGCTCGGTGTTATCGGTTATCTTATCTATGGTCCAGGTTGCTGCGGGGGATAGCTGAACAATCCCAAGGCATAAGATAAGAGCTGCTAGCAATGCATGCTTTTTCATTATCCTCCTCCTAGAGGTTGAGGTTTTTTTAGCTCGATTCCTCCATCAGTTACGCTAAAACTCCCACCTCCTTTTTTCAGCATTGCTCCTTTCTTTAGGTCGCTTTATGTCCTCAGCTCCTCATGAGCTTGAGACACACCAAACTGCTCATTCCATCTGAAAGAGTAATACAGTATAAAGATAATTATTAATTTGTCAAGGGGGATTTTAATCTGCGATGTGATGGTACACCCACATGGTGGTACAGTTGAGTTGTTAGGATTAAATGTACTATGCAACCAACTGCGTCTCATGTTGGCCTTCGTCCCGAACGGCGGGACTGTCGTCTAGTTTAGGTTGTCTGATTATAGACAATTTCTGATAGGGCGTCAAGTACCCGATTCCTCCGTG
>JAYELY010000357.1:3990-6956 GCA_034717795.1 Caldifarciminota bacterium | reverse complement strand
CCCTATAGGAAGATGGGCAGATGCAAGGGGGACAAGCCCCGCTTGACAAAAATGTAATCCCGCGTATACTTTTATGTGGAGTGGTTAATTATATTTGCAGTATTAACGTGGTTGCCCCCAAAAGCTCCCGATTCCCCCGAATTACCTGAGGACTACAAGCTCTGGGAAGAATATGATTCTGAAACCTATAAGTCGATATTGAAAATAGAACGGGAAGAGGATAGCTTTTCCTTGCCTTATCGCTTTACCGGTTCGAATCTTATTGCTACTTATAGTGGTGGTGATTCTATCTCCGGCTACCTCCATTACGTCACCGATACCTTAGTGTGGTTTAAAAACGGCTGGGGGTATGGAGATGTTTTTATTAGATGGAAGCCTCACAACAAGGACTCTTCCACACTGGAAGATA
The DNA here is from genome assembly GCA_034717795.1 of Caldifarciminota bacterium. Lineage (GTDB taxonomy): Bacteria > Hydrothermota > Tepidihabitantia > B3-TA06 > B3-TA06 > B3-TA06. Next base: position 6,547 of record JAYELY010000357.1, on the reverse strand, counting down.
ACCTTATGCCTTTACATTATTATTGGATTTCATGGGCCGTATATTTAGCTCCTGATAAACAAGGCATCGAAGATATTACTATAGGAGGGAAAGAAGGGTACCGCCGCCGGGGAAGATTCTGGGCCGGTCAATGTGATTGGGGAAGTCAGTGGGTAGGCTCTTTCACTACCTATTTTATTCCCACAGAAACGTTTGACTTCCGTATAACATGTGCCACCATGCTTTACAGTTACACACATGAAGATGAAAAGATAAAAACTTTCCCCGACCGCATCACTGAGCTTGAGCGGGCGGTGGAGGAAAGTTTCAGACCGAAGTGATCCCCCTTAAATTCCCCCTTAACAAGGGGGACAAAGGGGGATTCTCGCCGGGGTCCCTGCGAGTTCGCGCAGCGAAGTCGTGGGGTGTAAAGCAAGTGGATTTGCGGACCTCATACGTGGAAGTTACTTGATCCTGAACACCGCCGAGTGTACGTCGATGAACGAAGTCCCCACGAGATAATAATGGAAGACCCAGACCTTCCGCCTCCGCCAGGAGGGCCTACCCGTTGAGATAATCCTTGACATCAGGCAGCAAATGATTATTATTCTTTTATGCTGTTTTTACTCTTCTCCGCTTTAGGACTCAACACCCCTCCCAACTTCCCCCAATTGCCCCCGGGTTATGAGTGGAAAGAGTACGGTTCCCATACTATCCCGGACGAATACTACGATGCATACCGCCCCGATTATAACCTTCCTGTGCTGAAAGACAGTTCCTCTTTACCCTACACGTTTGAACTAGGGGACCTTAAGTTTGATTTGGGTAAAGGGGATTCTCTTTACGGTGGGGTGCGTTATACGGCGAACCCAACTAGAGATTTATACTCTCTCGATTATAGCAAAGGCATTCTCTGGGTAGATTGGGGCGTACATAAGGAGCAGGATTTAACACCGAACACCTTACTTAACTATTATCTAGTCAGAGCACGTCGATTCCTCATCATGTATTTCTTAGCCTTGCCTAGAACGCCTGTAGAACAAATATCAATCGGAAATCAACCTGCATATCGAATCCGCAGTTACTGGTGGCATCATCAATGCGATGGGGCAGGGCAAAGAGTGGGATCACTGACTTTCTACTTTATCCCCACGGAAAGGTGGGATATTCAGATCAGTTGTGTAACTTCCATCTACACCTTTACGGCTGGCCCTCCCCCTGGACTTGATCCAGAGGTAGCAGATTCATTGCGAGCGATTTGGAAACCAGAAAAAAACTACCCCAACAACATAGCCGAGCTTGAGCGGGCGGTGGAGCAAACGTTCCGGGTGAAGGAGTAATGATGTTGTATCTTTTATTGACGCTTCTGGCATGGAGACCGGAAGAGTTCGACGATCTCCCCCCAAACTACACGGCCTGGGATGCAGACAGCGCTTTCTACCATCCCCCTCTCAGGGATCAACTCCGCAAGATGTGGGAAGACCACTTCCCGCCGTTCATTTATTCTTCCTACCCAGGGTTCACTCGCGTATATGAATCAAAAGTTCCCATAATCTCCGATACAACCGGGCTTCCCTTCACGGCGACGCTCGGCGATCTCAAATACTGGGAGGCTTACGGCGACCGGTTTTACGGCAGGATTCAGTTTGCCGCAGACACGAACTTTCAGCGATCTAATGTCAGGCGGTGGATAACCGTTTACTGGAGACCTCACGATGAGGGAGTCAGCGAGGAGCATGATATAGCCAATCGTCTCTATCCCCGGGGGCGCGTGTTTGCTTATCCCGACCAACTCCATCTTGCAGTAAACAAAAGCTTCAAGAAGATAAACCCAGGAGGTATTCCGGCTTATCGTCATAAAGGGAAATGGTGGGTTAGCGCCGGCTGCGCCTGCGGAGCATATCACTTTGGCGGCTCCTTTACCACGTACCTCGTTCCTACCCCTGGACTGGATTTCCACATAACGTGCGTTAACATGACGTTTGAGTGGGATGCTAATCCATGGCAAGGGTATTCCGAAGAGGAACTGGATACCCTGCCTGACGATATCCGCAACTCCTGGCCTGACAATATCTGCAACTTGGAACAGGCTATAGAGCAGAGCTTTATGCCAAGGAAAGAAGCCTTACTGCCCGTCATTGATACCCACACCTTCCTCGGCCCGCCCTTACCTGCAGGATACTCCGACTGGAAAAAGCGCTTTACCCTGTGCAGAAAAAAGAGCAGACTGTCCTACTTTTCTTATCTGGGGAACTTTGCAACTACCAAAGAGCGCCCTTTGCCTTTCTACTTTGAAGGTCTAGATACAGAAACAGGTTTCATTTGCGCCGATTCCCTTAGAGGAAATGCGTTTCTCTTACTGGAATATGATTCCGTACCGCAAAGCGTGCAGGTATACTGGAAACCAGCGGGCGAGTTAAGCCTCGACGTTGACAGCGTGAACTCCGAGCTCATCTCCCTCAGCGCAAGGCCTGAGGACTATATCTCGCTCGACAGTGCAGGGGTTGAAGAGCTTAGCGTTAACGGCAACCGGGCTTTCCATCTGCGTTCCTGGCGGTATCGCTCGTTAGATGAGGAG
>JAYELY010000357.1:0-3980 GCA_034717795.1 Caldifarciminota bacterium | reverse complement strand
GGTTGCATATTTGATTCATTGCCAGGAATCGGATTTTGTTGTTATTTGCGACAACTGTCTTTACAAATCGGCAGGCTTGACAAAGAAAGGACAAGAAGAGTTCTACCCCAACAACATTGCCGAGCTTGAGCGCGCGGTGGAGCAGGCTTTTATGCCGAAGTAATCCCCCTCAGCCCCCCTTAATAAGCTGGACAAAAGCTGGTCAAAATCGGGGTAATTGGGGGTATTTGGGGGGCGGGCTAAAAGCCCGCGCTCCAATCCTCTCCCTTGACGGGGCGAAGTGCCCTGTGGGTAGAGGATGGAGAAGGGGGTGATCTGTTTCACCCTCCCCCTACCCCCTCCCATCAAGGGAGGGGAGATTTTCTTCTCGTCGAGTGGATGGGCTAGGGCTTCTTCCGGGGTCCCAGCCATCTCTCCCCCGTCATTGCGAGGAGCGTAAGCGACGAAGCACCGAAGGGCGACGGTAACGAAGCAATCGCGTGGGGTGAATTCACTTGACATTTACACCCCCCCAGCCTATCATCCCTCATGACCAACGGGAGAAGGATACCTGCGTGGTTGTGGATTGGAGGGATAGCGGTTATTGTTATAGTCGGCATCTTTATACTACCTACCACATGGCAATGGCTCAGGACACCGGAGACCCCCGGCGATCACAACAAATACCTACTCAGCGCCACTGCTCAGGTGCTTGGTGCGTTGTTCGCGCTTGTCTTTTCGATAACACTCATAGCTACCCAGTTTGTTACCAAATATACCCACAGGACAATGGAGATCATCTTTAACAAAAAGGTCATCGCCTACATGATTTTGTTCGCAGGCGCAACCGTCCTTCCTCTTGGATGCCTCAGCAACCCTACCTCTTTAGGTGCAATCATTTCTGTAATTGTCGGCTCCATCTTTGTGCTCTCTGTACCTGGGTTCTTCTGGTATTTGAAGGGACGAATGAACATCGAAGGTATCATAAGCTTCCTAAAGAAACAAGCCCTTAAAGAAGTAGTTGCTGGTAATGAAATGCCCGCGAGGAAGAAGATTTCGGCATTGGACAACATTGGAATGGGAGCCTACACTGATCGCAACTTCGAAGTGTTTGAATTGGCCTATTCCGCAATAGCAGATTTCGCTTTAGAAATGGAAAAGAAAGTAGAACGAATTACCGGCGGACTATCTGTAGATGAGATTCAACTTTATCATCGAGAAGTTCATCGAATAGCATTCCAGGTCTTTCATGACACATGCGAAGAAACCATAGATAACCCTCGTGCTCCTCGTATCTTAATTAGATGTATTGGTAATGTGGGCATTGAAGCATGCAAGGAAAAACTTTGGGTGACTTGGCAAAAAGTAGGTAAGTTATTAGTGTTTTATGAAGGATTTGCCAATCCACCAAATGAAGATTTTTCTGTTCAAAGACGATGGGTCTCGTTGCATTGTATTAGAACTTTACACGAATTATCAAAGAATCTTGATTTCTCTGAGAAAATGCCTTTGGGGAGGTTCCAATTTATTGAAAAGGAAATCTCTATTTACAGAAAACACATGAATCAAGGATGGCTGGGAGTAATAGATAATGACTTGTTTTCTGTGGCTTCAAGAATTAGAAAGTATATATCCTTGGGTTACTACCAGAAAAAAGGGGGATGGTGGACTTTGTTAGATCATCTCTTTGAATACCTAGAATTCTTCATTAAGCATAATCTACTAGATCAAGCCAGCCTGTTCTGTCAGCAACTTGGCAATTCATTGCCGCCCGACAAAGATGAACCACTTTACGGAATAATAATAGAGATATTTAAGGCAAAAATTCCTGAACATCTAACAAAAAGAATCATTCAAAAACTGATTCAACTCGGAGACGCCTATCTGGAAAGGTACAACGAAGACTGGCGCCATGTGGGTTTAGAACTATATGAAAAGGCGGCTTGGTTGTCCGCTGAAGCTATCAATAGCAAACTTTACGATCTTGGCAAGTTTGGTTTAGATCAATATCTTCCCCAAATAAAGCAAGGGAATTTGTGGTCCAGCGATGTGAAGTTGCCCGTCTTGTTCAATCTTATTGCACGCCCCACAGAAATTTTAATCAAAGAAAAACAACTTGTGGCGGAGGAAAGATTAACAACTATTGTCACTGCCATTACCCAAGTTACTCTAACGTGGATTTCAATAAAGTACACCAGAGGTTATTGGCCTCCCTTGCGACTTACAGATCGATTAGATACACCTGTTCCGAAATTAGTGAAAGATAGGAACCCTGATATAGAAAAACGTGCTTGGAAGGATGTCAAACCTTTCGCGAAGAAACTTTTGAGTTTCGCCCTAAATAAAAGGTGGCCGTCGGCAATGCTTGTTCTTTATGAATTCTATATCCAGATTACTCGAACCATGTATGAAGAAGAACTCGTCTTGCCAGAGAAAGACCTTTTCCAAGGAATTTGGTTAACACTTGCTTCTCTTCTTGACCTTGAGAACCTCTCTCAGAAAATTCCTGCTTCTCTTGCTAAAGAACTCAAGGAAAGGAAACTAACAGAATCTTTCTTGGCAGAGTACGATAAAGTCGAAAGTAAAGTTCGAAAGGACCTCAAAGGGCCTCTCAAGGAAACAGAAGGAAGAATAAGGAGAGAGTTGTATCTGATTGGGGAATTGTCCCGCCCTTGACATCCCCCTCATCGTCAATATTCTTTTGTTCCAAGCCAAAGGAGGCGGTTAGTGCGCAAGCGTTGGGGTATTGCGGCGCTGTTCATCGGGATGGCGGCGTTCGGCGTCGTGTGGTGGCTCTCGTTAAACAACTGGAGCTTTGAAGGCATGGTGCCGAGCAAAGAAAGCCAGCACTTCTCGCGGCACGCGGATTCGGTGGACTTCTCCGGGGTGTACGCGATCCACGGCCCTGGCTATACCGGCACCCTGACCATCCGCCGGGCAGGCGACGGATACAACCTGTGCTGGGAGCTTTCATCGGGCAGCGTCTACTACGGCAACGGGCTGGCGATGGGCGACGTGCTGGGCGCGGTGTGCGCGGTCGAAAGACACAAGCATACCCGGGTGCTTGCCTACAAGAAAGAAGCGGACGGCCTCAGCGGGCTTGGGGCCCGGATGGACGGCGACAAGCTGGGCTGCGAGAAAACCGCGAACGCCGAGCGCATCAAGTCATCTGTCCATCCCCTGACCGGGGTCTACAAGGTGCAAGGCTCCCACCCCAACGAGACGTCCTACAAGGGCGAGATGACGCTTGAACGCACCGGCGCTACCTACACCGTAAGGTGCCGGGCATCCGACGGCTCGGGCTACTGCGGCACCGGTTTTGCCGTGGACGAGGTGTTCGTTACCGGCTACTCGAACGCGATGGGCGTTGGCATCGCGGTATACGAGATCAAATCCTCAGGCCTTGAAGGACGCTGGCTTTATACGGACTACGATCGTCTTGCCACCACCTCGCAGATCCGCACTGGCAGGGAGCGGGCAAGCAAATAGAACTGCCCCAAACGTCTGCTTCGCATCCGTTCGGGGACCCCGAAGGTTCCGATCTTTTCGCCGCAGGCGAAAAGGAGGTTTAAAACCGGTATCTCAGCGCCAGGCCGAGGCCTTCTTCTGCGGGGACGAGCGAAAGGCGCTGGGACTCGCGGAACCCGAACATGTGGGCGTCCACGTAGGCGTCTGAGACCGCGAAGGCTACAACCGCGCCGGTAAAGAACGCGTATACGTTGCGCCGGTCCCGATGAAGGCTGCGAAGCGAATCTATCTTCGGTCCCTTGACGGAGAGAGGCACGTCGTCAGACCACATCTCCTCCACGCCGATCATAAGAAGGTGCTCACGGATCGTGAAGGATGCCAGCGTGATCTCCGCGGCCGCTACAAACCCGCCCTTGGCGTAGCTCTCGTTGTAGAACTGCCCGCCGCCCGGGATGAAGGTTGAAAGAAGCATGGCTGTCCTTACAGATTTACCTTGCTCCTTTGCGCTATCAGCCGATATACTGTCGGACGCA
>JAYELY010000356.1:0-6987 GCA_034717795.1 Caldifarciminota bacterium | reverse complement strand
CCATGATGACGGCTATATTATTACAGGCGTGAAAGGACTCGGGCCGTACACAAATAAGGGGGTTTGGCTCCTAAAAACCGATGAGCAGGGGGATAGCGCTTGGGCGCGTACCTTTGGCAGTGTCGGTGACGTGGGTGCATGCGTTCAAGTGACCTCGGACAGAGGTTATATCATCTGCGGGTCGACATGCTCCTATGCTCCCCTGCACAGAGGATCGGATGTTCTCTTGATGAAGACCGATTCTCTGGGTGAGGTTGGCGTGGAAGAGCAGCCGGTTAGGGAATCCCCCATCCAGCTTTCAGCATCCCTCAACCGGCTGAGTTACAACGTCCCAGGCGAGGCGAAGCTTACCCTCTACTCCTCAGACGGGCGCCGCGTGCTCACCGAAACCATCCAGGGCAAAGGCACCTGGACGCCCTCCTTCCCGCCCTCCTCCCACCTCCCAGCAGGAGTGTATTTCGCCCGGGTTGAGGGAGATGCGTCATCCAAAACACAGAAGGTTGTTTTAATCAAATAACTTCCCCTCCCCTGGTGGGAGGGGATAGAGGGGAAGGGGAGACTATAAGTCTTACCCCCACCATCCCGTCAAGGGGGAAGAGCGATACTCCTTCAATAGGGTTATCTTCTCCCCCCTCAATATCCTCAATCCTAAAGGCCTGTGTAGAACAGACACAACGTGCCCACGTCGGGTACTCTTGTCAAAAGCCTGTTCGGACCCAAAAGCGCAGACAGAAGTGTCTGCGATACATTGTAGTTCTTGACATGCGGCGAATGAGGGATAGACTGACCCTTGATTATAAGAAGAGTTACGGTATGCGGATTGCTTTTCGCCGCAGGATACCTCTGGGCGGCCCAAACCGGGATGGTTTCCGGTTTCGTGCGCGAGGCTGAATCGGGCGAGTTTCTGGCCTACGCCAGCGTCTATCTTGTCGATAAAAGCATTGGCGCCGCTACCAACAAGCATGGCTACTACGTGCTTGTCGATGTTCCCGAGGGCAAACACACTATTATCGTTTCGATGATAGGTTATCGGGAGGAACGGTTAGAGATAGACGTCAGAGCCGGTAAGCGACTGCGCCGCGACTTCTACCTTAAGCCCCAGCCCCTGGGCATGGAGCCTGTCGAGGTGACCGCGGAGCGCGCGCGGTTCGAGCACGAGGTGGACATCGGGGTAAGGCACGTTGAACTAAGCGAACTCAAGCAGATACCCGGATTCGTGGAGCAGGATCTGTTCCGTTCCCTCCAGATGCTGCCCGGGGTGGTGTCGGTCTCGGATTTTACCTCGGCCCTTTACATTCGCGGCGGCACCATGGACCAGAACCTTATCCTTCTCGACGGGGTAACCGTCTACAACCCCTACCATCTGCTCGGCTTCTTTTCCACCTTTATCCTCGAATCACTCAAGGGAGCGGAGCTATACACAGGCGGATTCCCTGCCCGGTACGGCGGAGCGATTTCCTCGGTGCTTGACGTCGAGATGAAGGCGGGCAACAGTGAACGGATAGCCGCCTCAGGTGAGATAGGCCTCCTTACCTCCAAGCTGGTTGTCGAGGGGCCGCTACCCAAAGGAGTTAAGGGTTCCTGGCTTGTGGCAGGTCGCAGAACCTACATAGATCTCGTCACCTGGAGCCTGGATAAGATGTTCAGAAAGTCCCTGGAGAGACAGGGGATGTCTATCTACTTGCCCTATCACTTCTACGATCTTCAGGCCAAGGTGAACTGGGACGCCAGCGAACGTTCACGATTCACCTTATCCGGGTTCTTCGGCGACGACGTGCTTAGCTTTAAGGAAGAAGAGGAGGTGGATTTGGACTTCCGCTGGGGAAACGGAACCCTTGGTTTGAGGTGGCGTTATCTGTTCACCCCACAGCTTTTTTCCATCCTGGGGTTCAACGCCACTCGCTACCGGGTTGACAGCAAGGTAGTTGAGAGAAACGGTGAGGAGTATTATTATGGGCTTCGCAGCGGTATCGGCGAGCTGGGGCTGCAGTGGGGACTCAGCTGGTTTGTTAAATCTGAACATCTAATAGAGTTCGGATTGGAGGGCAAGGTCATTGAGACCTTCAGCGTTCAGGAGGAGACGGATATCGTGTTCTATGATCTTCGGGACACCTTCTGGCTTGCCGCCGCGTACGTGCAGGACAAGTGGGAGCCTACCCCTTTCTGGGTCATAGAAACCGGCATGAGAGGTGAGTACTTCTCTAAAGGAGATTACTGGAGGGTTTCTCCCCGGTTAGGCATAAAGCGCCGGATCACTGCCGACTGGGCGATAAAGGCCGGAGCAGGGCTTTACTACCAATACCTTTGCGTTCCCCTGCCCCGCGATGAGATGATGCTTAAGATGCCCATCCAGTTCGTCCAGCAGTGGATGCCCGCAGATGAGCGTTATCCGCCGCTTCACTCCATACTCGCTACCTTGGGCACCGAGCGCCTTTTTCCAAAGGATATGAGTCTTTCGGTGGAGGTCTACTTTAAGGATATACGAAATATACGCGAGGCCACCTGGTTTGGCGGAGAAGGAATCACCACAGACACCGGTGACGTCTCCATGGGGCAAGGCTACTCATACGGTGCGGAGTTTCTCCTCAAGCGCGGCTCGGCCTGGCTGGGCTACTCTTATTCGGTTACCAAGTATCGTTTTGAGGATAGCGACTGGTTCTATCCGGTGCACGACTCGCGGCACAATGTGAATTTCTCGTTCGCGCTGCCTCTTGGCAAGGGCTGGAACTTTACCACAGCGTGGGTGTTTGGTTCGGGTTTTCCCTTCACAGCACAGATAGGCTGGTATCAGCACGTGGATGAGGATGGATATATTGATTGGCTGCCCATCTCCGGCATGCGCGGAGAAGTGCGCTATCCGCCCTATCATCGCCTCGATGCAGGTTTCACCAAATCGTTCAAGCTCTTCAAGAGATACGACGCCGAGTTCTACATCCAGGTGCTCAACGTTTACGCCCGCAGAAACGTTATGTTCTACGACTACGAGATCGACGAAAACGGCATTACCCGCCGCGAACCGGTATACATGCTGCCCGTACCCATACCCAGCTTTGGAATAAGGGCCAGGTTATGATGAAATCCAAGATACTACTAGCAATCATCCTTCTTTTATCCGTAATCGCCTGCGACACCACTCCGGAAACCTACGAAGGTAAACCTAATATCTATGCAATACTCTCCGCCGACTCCTCGTTTGCATGCATCATGGTTGGAAAAACCACTTCAGTAGGCGATACCCTGACGCTGGTGCCTGATACCATCATGGATACCTTCTGGTATGACGATACGTTTGAAGTCTGGCCGGAGATAGTTTTCCCGTGGAACGGCGTCAGTGGGGCCCAAGTTATCCTCAAGCAAAACGGACAGAGCTTTTCACTTTCCGAAGATCCAGACTCGGCAGGATATTATAATACCGATTCCATTCAGTTCTCAGCGAGGAAAACCTGGGAGCTTGAGGTTACCTATCCTTCGGGAGAGGAGATTTCAGCTCAGACCACAATTCCTGGAAGTTTCGAGATAACGGGATTTCAGACCGACACCATATCCAATACCGATACCCTGGCGTGGAGCAAGTCCAGCGATGCCGCAGGTTATCTGGTGAAGGCATTTGTCTGGGCCTCGTGGGAGGATGAGGACGCAGATACAGTCCACATAGATTCCGCTTTCACCTATCCGGAGTTGTTGCCCGGTGATAGTTACTCGATACCTCTGGAGGAACTTGATTTGTGGGGCGACTCCCTTTGGTTCTGGGTATCGGCTCTGGACACCAACGCTTATGACTACCGGTATTATGGAGAAGATCGCGGGGACCCTGGCATCCGCGTGGAAGACTACATGCACATCGAAGGTGCTTGGGGCGTGTTCGGCTCCCAGGCGGTTGTTTGTTCTCAGCGCTACGTCCTCCGGTGATATAAATCCCGGTCTGAGGGCATCCTTCATCTTGTTCTGCAATTTGCGGTCTACCTCTTCGAGCTTCCACAGCTCGCTTCGTTTGTTATGTAGCCACTCGAAGTAGCTCACGATCACGCCGCCGGAGTTGCACAGGACGTCTGGAAGAAGATCGGTTCCATTTTCATGAAGAATCTTATCACCGTCCGGATTGGTGGTGCCGTTTGCGCGCCCCATTGGTTTTCGAACACTTTAATTATCGCAACAAGACGGTCTTGGGGCTGGTCTGGTAGCTGTGAGACCTTTAGCCGCGGGTTACTCCTCTTCCTTTTCCTTCTTTAGCGACTCGTGCATCCGGGTCAGGCGTTTATCCACCTTTGCGAAGAGGTCTTCGGCAGAGAGACCTGAGAGTATCTCAATCCCTTCCTCGATATTGGATACCGCGTAGATGTGGAACTTACCTTCGCTTACCGCATCACGCACGTCGTCACGCAGCATGAGGTTGGGAAGGTTGGATGCAGGAATCATCACCCCCTGCTCGCCTGAGAGTCCTTTGGAGTTGCACAAGTGGAAGAACCCCTCGATCTTCTCGTTGGCTCCGCCTATGGGCTGCACAATGCCGAACTGGTTCACCGACCCGGTTACGGCCACAGACTGTGTCAAGGGCACCCGGGCCAGGCTTGAGAGGAGCGCGTAAAGCTCGGCACTCGATGCGCTGTCGCCTTCCACCTCGTCGTAGAGCTGCTCGAAGGTCAGGCTTGCCGAGAGGGGCAGCGGATGCTCGGCGGCGAACCTAGCGCCAAGAAAGCCAGTGATGATCAAAACCCCCTTGTTATGGATGGGTCCTGACATTCGGGTCTCGCGCTCGATCTGCAGCACGCCCTTGCGGCCCAGCCAGGCGCGGGCGGTGATCTTTACCGGCTTGCCGAACGAGTAGTCGCCCAGCGAGAGAACCGTGAGTCCGTTTATCTGCCCTACCTTTTCACCCTCCACGTCGATTAAGAGTGTTCCGCGCAGCATGAGGTCCTGGATCTTTTCTTCAATCATGCGGCTGCGGTAGACCTTTTCCTCAAGCGCCTTGGCCACGTGTTCTGCGCGCACCACCGGCGAATTTGCGTCCATTGCCCAGAAGCTTGCTTCGCTGGCAAGCTCGGCTATCTGTGCGAAACGGGTGGAGAGGCGTTGCTGATCCCTTGCAAGACGAGAGCCGTGCTCGACAACTCTGGCCACCGCCTGCTTGGTAAACGAACGCAGGCCGTCGTATTTGCAGCGCGCCGAGATAAAACGGGCGTAGGCAAGCTCGTTCTCGGGTGTGCGCGGCATATCCACGTCGAAGTCCGCCCGGATCTTAAACAGCCGCCGGAAATCCTCGTCAAGCTCGTGAAGCAGACCGTAAATCCTTGGAGAACCTATGAGTATCACCTTGAAATCGACCGGGATAGGCGTGGGGCGCAGGGTCTCGATGATCGCACCCCTGACCTTTTCTGAGATGTTTTCGACCTTGGTCTCGTTTGAGCGAAGGGTGCGCTTGAGCGCGTCCCATGCAAAGGGCTCTGAGAGCAGCTCGCGCGCGGACAGGATCAGGTATCCGCCGTTGGCGCGGTGCACCGCACCCGGCTTGATCTTGGAGAAGTCGGTAACCATATTGCCCGAGACGTTTCGGTACTCGATCGCACCGAACAGGTTGTAGTAGGATGGGTTGTTCTCGAAGATCACCGGTGCGCCCTTCAGATTGGAGTTGTCAACGAATACGTTTACCCGATACCGCTCAAGAAGCGCACGAAGATGCGCTATCCGCTCCGGATCGTCGGTCTTCTTGAAGAAATCTATGTGGCGCACCACATCGCGTTTGACCCAGTTGAAGTAGCGGTTTATCCTGGCTTCGTCCTTGTGCTTCTCGATAAGGGGATCAAGAAGCCGCCCCAGCGTGTAGTAGGCCACCTTGCGGTCGTACCCGGTAAGGGCTTCAATCTGCTTCATCTCTATCCTACTCACCTCCCCGAGGATAGTCTCCATGACCTTGGTAAGCTCCTGGCCTTTCTTCTGGATTTTCTCCTTTTCGGCATCGGACAGCGCCTGGAACTCCTCCTGTTCAAGAGGTTTGCCTTCGCGAATCGGGATGGGGAAGAGGCCGGTGGGTCCTCTTTTTATAACGAAGCTGCGTTTTTGAGCTTCCTCTGAGAGTTTCTTGAACTCCTGCTCCTTGCGCTGCTCGAACGATGCGGTTACCTTTGTGCGCTCCTCGGCGTACTCCTCGCTTTCGAATACCTTGGGTATCTTCTCCCGGCAGTCCTTGATGAAGGAGTCCATCGAGGAGGCGAAATCCTTCGCGGTGCCGGTTTTTAAGCCTATGGAGAGCGGTTCTGACGGTGTCTCGAAGTTGTATACGTATACCCAGTCGAGCGGTTTTTTCTCGTCGGCTGCGCGGCGGCGCACCAGCGACATGGTCGTCGTCATGCGGCCTGTGCCTGGAGGGCCTGACACGTAGCAGTTGAAGCCAGGGGTTCCGTGTGCCAGCGCAAATCTTATGGCGCGCACCCCGCGTTCCTGGCCTATCGTGCCGTGCAGAGGTTCGATGTGCTCGGTCGTTTCAAAGAGAAACCTCTCCGCATCCATCCTTGCACGCAGGCTTTCCACGGGCACGCGCTTTTGCGCCCTCAAACTCTTTTCCCCCTTGGAAGGTGTGGATCTCTTTGTACTCATGAGATCAGTATAGTAATGGTTTGAGGGTTGTCAAACAGTTACATGCCCCTTTTGGATTACGTCCAAAAGATCGCAGAAAAGAGGGGTGCCCTTCGGGGTCCCCGCGGCGGTGCGAAGCAGACGTGTGGGGTGCGATAAAATAAGAGGCGGGCCGACCTGAAGGTCGGCCCCTACGCCTTTGTTGGAGGCGATCGACCGGTCGCGACGACACCCTCCCCCTACCCCCTCCCATCAAGGGAGGGGAGGAATTATTAATGGACTAGAATCCCCTCACCCCTGCCCTCTACCCGATACTCGACTGGGGTGCAGGCGGGGATACTTCGTCCCGCCAGGGGAGGGAAGGTCATTTTTCTGTTCCTCCCCCTTGATGGGGGAGGATAAAGGTGGGGGTGAATC
>JAYELY010000355.1:4527-7111 GCA_034717795.1 Caldifarciminota bacterium | reverse complement strand
GGTTCATTGAGGCTTTCTTGAATAAAAAAATCTAGGGGTCTAAACTTTTGCTATAACAATTTTCACCTGTTTTTTAAGTCGTAGTGGTCGACCCTTCAGGTCGGCCCGCATCTGGTCATCGCGAGCGGCGATCTTTAATGCTTGCTTTCGCCTGCGGCGAAAGGATCGCAAGGTAAAAGCATATTCTACTTCAGATTCCTGGATGTCGTAGAAAACACCTTTCTCTCAATGGGAAATCCGTATGATTGTGAGATTGCCGCGGTTGCCTTTGGCTCCCTCGCAATGACGGGTGTTCTGCGATTTTTTTCTTGACATTCCCCTTTCTCTCGATAGGATTTAGGCAAATCTTATCCGCTAGGAGGTTTTGATGGCGAAGCACACGTACTGGGATAACCGGATGGCCTTTATCCTGGCCGCGATCGGCTCGGCCATCGGGCTGGGCAACATCTGGCGGTTTCCATACATCGCCTACAAGTTCGGGGGAGGAGCTTTCCTCATACCCTACCTCGTTGCACTTTTCACCGCGGGCATACCGCTTCTCATCCTTGAGTTTGCCCTGGGCCACAAGATGCGTGCCGCGGCCCCAAACGCGTTCTACAAGGTGCGCCGCAACACCGAGTGGGTGGGCTGGTTCGCGCTGCTCGTGGGTTTCGGGATAGTCACCTACTACGCGGTGATCATGGGCTGGGCAGGTCGCTACTTTATCGCCTCGTTCACTCAGGCCTGGGGAGCCGAGCCTGCCGCAGTCGAACACTTCTTCTACAACACCGTCCTCGGAATGACTGAAGGTCCGTTCCAGTTTGGCAAGATAATGTGGCCGCTTTTGGCGGTCCTTGCGGTGGCCTGGGTGTGGGTGATACTCTCGATATGGAAGGGGGCAAAGACCGTGTCCAAGGTGGTATGGGTCACGGTGCTTCTGCCCTGGTTGATCCTTCTCGTGTTCCTTGTCAGGGGGGTAACCTTGCCCGGGGCGGAGGTGGGTCTCAAGTACTTCCTGACCCCCAACCTTGCGGCGCTCAAGGACCCTGCTGTGTGGCACGCGGCCTACAGTCAGATATTCTTCACGCTTACCGTGGGCTTCGGGGTGATGATCGCTTACGCCTCGTTCCTGCCTCGCAAATCGGACGTGGTCAACAACGCGATCATCGTCAGCCTGGCCAACTGCGGCACCTCTTTTGCAGGCGGCATCGTTGTCTTCTCAACCCTGGGCTACTACGCTCAGGTGACCGGCAAGGCGGTAGAAGACGTGGTTGCCGGGGGACCGGGCCTTACCTTCGTAACATACCCCATGATCATCAACACGCTGCCCTTCGGAAGGGTTTTCATCATCATATTCGGGGTTCTGTTCTTTCTCATGCTTCTTACCCTTGCGGTGGACTCCGCGTTCTCTCTGGTCGAGGGCTGTGCTGCCGGGCTTCTGGATCGGTTCGGTTGGAAACGCTGGAAGACGCTAATCGGCATGGCGGTGGTCGCGTTCGTCGCAGGCATCATCTACGTGACCGGCGCGGGTATTCACTGGCTGGATATAGTCGACTACTTCATGAACAACTTCGGTCTTTTCACGGTGGCTCTGCTGGAGTGCATCGTGATCGGTTGGATCTGGCGGGCGCATCATCTCAGGCGCTACTGCAACCTGCGCTCCGAGGTCAAGGTAGGCCGATGGTGGGAAGGCATGATACAGTGGATCGTTCCGGCGGTTATCATCTTTATACTCATCCTCACAGTGGTGGAGCGCGTGAGTGCACCGTACGCCGGCAACTACCTGGCCGAGTTCCTGGGCGGCTGGCTTTTTATAGGCGTGCTTGCCGAGATCGCGGTCCTTATCTCGCGCATGAAGTGGCGCGTCAAGGCCATCGGGATGCTCATGCCTCCTATCCTGATCGGGGCGTTCTACGGGCTTCGCTTCGCCTGGATTCAATCACACTTTGACGCCTCCCAGCTCTCGGCGATTCAAACACCCTTGTTCCTCCTTTTGTGGTGGATAGGTGTTGCGGTCCTTGTGGAGATCGCCCTGCTTCTAACAAGACTCAAGCTTGGCCGCAAGATTTCTGCGATGATCGCCCCGCCGCTTCTGTTGGTGGCAGTCTACCTGATCTCCTGGGCGTGGCGCGCCAACAGGCCCCAGCTTGTTATACTGATAATCGCGTGCCTCGTGCTTTACGGCGGCATCGCCTGGGCGCTGGGCCGCTCGGTCGCGCACCGGCGCAAGCTGAAACGCGGCGAGATAGCCCCGCCGCCGGACGTCGAAAAGGAAGAAGAATAGACGCACTGACGTGCTCATTGCACACGAAGTGACGACGCTTGCGGAGTAAAATGCAAAGTGCAAAGTGAGGATCGAGGGAATAGCACTTCAATTTGCAGTCTCGCAGTCTCTTGGTTTTCTTTCTGCGATCTTTTGGCCGAAGGCCAAAAGGAGCAATGAAAGGGCTTGACTTCGGCTAATTCCACGATAGTATGTAAGCAGGCAGTCTAGGAACGATTGGTTAAGGCCGCTTAAACGGCTTAAAAGCTAACCAAAAGAGGAGCGCGAGATGAACATTTTCAAGAATGGATGGTCCAGGTGGAGTGCTTTGGGAATCATCGC
>JAYELY010000355.1:0-4427 GCA_034717795.1 Caldifarciminota bacterium | reverse complement strand
TAAGCAGGCAGTCTAGGAACGATTGGTTAAGGCCGCTTAAACGGCTTAAAAGCTAACCAAAAGAGGAGCGCGAGATGAACATTTTCAAGAATGGATGGTCCAGGTGGAGTGCTTTGGGAATCATCGCAGCTGTGTTTCTTTTAATGCCCCTGGCATGTGGGAGGGATAAAGAGCCTCCTGTGGTGACAATCACTTCTCCAGCGGACGGCGAAACGGTATCCGGTTATGTGAGTATAACCGTTGAAGCTACCGATGATGATTCCGTGGCAAGTGTAACCCTCCTTATCGATGATTACGAGGTGCATACGGTTGATACATCTTACTTGGAGTATGAATGGAGCACCCTTGAGCTTGAAGAAGGCAGCACCCACACAATCAAAGCAACTGCACTGGATGCTTCAGACAACGAAGGGGAATCCGATCCGGTAACCGTCACCGTAATGCAGCCCAGCAAGCCGCCGAATACACCGGGTGTTCCACAGGGGCCGTCTGCAGGGTTCGTAGGAGATACTCTCACATTCCGGGCGAGGACAGACGATCCTGATGGAGATAATATCTCGTACCAGTTTGACTGGGGAGACGGAACTGAATTGGTCTGGACAGATTACGTCACCGCAGGGGAGGAGATAGAGGTCCAGAAGGTCTTTGATAGCGAAGGGACCTATACGGTTAAGGTCAGAGCAAAGGATACCTACGAGGTGACCTCTGCGTTTTCACCAGTGCTAACGGTAGTTATATCACCTTTATCAAGCACCGGCAGCATTCAGGTCAATTCCGTTCCCACCGGTGCCGAGATCTGGCTTGATGGAACAAACACCGGGAAGACTACCAACGCTCTGCTGGATAAGATAGCGCCAGGTGAGCGCACCGTTTCACTGCGCATGCAGGGCTATGCCGATTACCAGACCAAGGTTACGGTCGTAGCAGAGCAGACGACTGAGGTAAACGCGACCCTTGAGCGGATCGGTGAAGTTATCTGGCGATACGAGACCGGTGGCGAGATATTATCTTCCCCGGCGATCGGCTCTGATGGAACGGTTTATGTAGGTTCATCCGACAGCAAGCTTTACGCTATTACCTCTACAGGTGGATTGTATAAAGATTATACGACCGACTTTGCCGTGAGGTCTTCTCCAGCGGTAGGTTCCGATGGGAAGATCTACTTCGGGTCAGATGACGTCTACGTGTATGCCCTGCATCCGGATGTAGTAAGGTATTGGGAATACAAGACCGAGGGCTACGTTTCGTCTTCACCGGCGATCGGATCGGATGGGACGATCTACGTGGGTTCAGGAGATGATAACCTGTGGGTACTTACGTCTGATGGCAAATTCAAATGGAAGTACAACACAGGCGGGGATGTAGCTTCCTCACCAGCAATCGGTGAAGACGGAACTATCTACGTAGGTTCGGATGACGGCTACCTCTACGCTATTAACCCTGATAGAACCCTGAAGTGGAGCTGCGAGACCGGTGCAAAGGTGCAGTCTTCCCCAGCTATAGGCGCAGACGGCACCATCTACTTCGGCTCGCAGGATAAATACGTATATGCGCTTGACCCTGCTAATGGCAATCCGAAGTGGAGCCATAAGACAGACGGCAAAGTTAACTCATCACCAGCGATAGGCGAAGACGGCACCATCTACGTCGGTTCAGACGACAATCACCTTTATGCACTTAATCCAGCTGACGGCAGCGTTAAGTGGAGTCATGAAACCGGAGGATTCGTGAGGTCTTCCCCTGCCGTAGGTGCAAAGGGCACAGTATACTTCGGTTCAGTGGATGGCTACATCTATGCGGTGCGTTCGGACGGAACTTTGAAGTGGCGCTACGAAACCGCGGGTCCCGTGATAACCTCCTCCCCGGCGATAGGGGCGGGCGGCACGATTTACTGCGGGTCTACCGATCGTTACATCTATGCCCTCTCAAGCGACTCCCCTGGCCTGGCTTCATCGCCCTGGCCCAAGTTCTGTCACGATAACCGCAACACAGGTAGAACAGGCCCGTAACACCACCCGTAACACCGCCCGTAACACCCGTAACACCGCCACTGTAGCAGTGTGGGGTACGTGGAAGGATGTAAAGCTGGGCTTGAGAGTTCCAGGCTTTGGCTAGAGAAGCAAGGGGCAGTTAGCGAGGTTGAGGCCGCTCCCTTGATTCATGAGGAGGGTGTGATCTGTATCGTTGGATACACGAATGCTGATTTTAGTTAGCCTTACGCCATGCAGACCGGCTTCCCGGCACTTTACCCTACTCATAAACATAGGGTATTTGTAGGATTGATGACCGGTGTTTTTGGGCTATTCTTAAACAAATATGGGAGTTCCTGAGTACGTTGATTGCCTGATCAACACGACTCACCATTCATGTTCTGTTATTTGAGTGAGAGATGGTTGAGCTTGACTTTGGCAGGTTAATTCAGTAGTATTCGGGAGTTTTTATCTAAATAATTCAACCAGGAGAGAGATAACGATGAAGAAAGCGTGGCTGAGTGTTCTGTCGCTTTTAATCCTTGGAGTGGCAGGATGCGGGGCGGTGACGAGCATAGAGATCAACTCGGTTCCTGAAGGGGCGGACGTCTTCTTGGATGACAGCATTACCGGGCAGAAGACGAACTGCGTTCTTGAGGATGTGTCGCCAGGGGTGCATACCGTTCGGTTAGTCCTTGATGGCTACGCCCTGTGGGAAGAGGTGGTTACCGTGGGTGCGGGCGAGGTGGTATTGATAGACGCAGAGCTGACCGATGCCCTCCTGTGGCGCTACGAGTCAGAGCAAAGGATTTCTTCTTCTCCTGCGATAGGCGCAGACGGCACCATCTACTTCGGTGCCGGTTCCTATCTTTATGCGCTTGGCCCTGACGGCACCATTAACTGGCAATACAAGACTGAAGGCAAAGTGGAGTCCACCCCGGCGATAGATGCAGACGGAACCATATACTTCGGTTCTGACGACAAGTTCTCTACCAACAATGGATACTTCTATGCGTTGAGCGCTGCAGGGACCCTCAAGTGGAAATTTGACGAGATTGACGGATGGGTTGTTTCTTCTCCTGCGATAGGCTCGGATGGCACGATCTATTTCGGAGCTTTCAGTGATTCCCTTTATGCTGTTAGTCCGGATGGTAATTTGAAATGGGGGTATCGGACCGGGAATTATATCACCTCTTCTCCGGCGATCGCTCCAAACGGCACGATCTGCTTCGGGTCCCAGGACAAATTCATCTATGTCCTTACCCCGAACGGCGCATTGAAATGGAAGTACGCGACCGAAGGTAAGATAGTTTCTTCCCCGGCTATTGGTTCCGACGGCACTGTCTACGTTGGTTCGCTCGACGGCTACCTTTACGCCTTGACCTCTGGGGGGGAACTGAAGTGGAGCTATCAAAGCGCAGCGATTGAATCTTCGCCTGCGATAGGTCCTGACGGGACGATCTACTTCGGCTCGCTTGACGGCTGCCTTTACGCCCTTGCTCCTTCGGGCAGCCTGCGGTGGAGCTATCAGACCGGTGACAGAATCAGCTCCTCCCCTGCGATAGCTTCAGACGGAACCATCTACGTAGGCTCCTGGGATTCTTACGTCTATGCTTTGAGCCCGGAAGGCACTCTTAAGTGGAAGTACCAGATTTCCGCCAAGGTGGGGTTCTCGCCTGCAATCGATACGGATGGAACGCTCTACGTGGGGGCTGATTTCTTATACGCCATTGCCGGGCACTCGGACGGCCTTGCCTTGACTCCCTGGCCCAAGTTCGCCCACGACAACCAGAATACGGGAAGGGCGCGATGACGCGCAATTTGCTCCGTAAACGTCGCCCTCCGGTCAAATTTCAAAACTCAAAATGCAAAATGAAGGGAAAGCTCACAGCAAACAGCTCACGGCTGACAGCTGACGATAAGTCCGCGTCGAAATTTGATTTAAAATAAAATTTGCAATGCTCTGCTCCTTGACACGGCAAGTTGGGTTCTTATAATGCTGTATGAAGAAAGCACTCCCCCTGTCAATTCTCGTCCTTTTGCTTGCGGGCTGCTTCAAGCAATCGGTTCGTCCGGGGCGCAGCGAGCTTGAACTTGTTTACCTGACCGATCTTTCCAAATTTGAGGGTGATATGGCAGGGCTTAAAACTCTGGGGGAGTCGGAGCCTGCTTCCCTTCTCGTCGTGGACGATCCTCGCTTATCAACCCTTGAGAGCCTTGCATGGTGGGAAGGTGAACGCGAGATATCTTTGCTCCAAGCTTTGGGCTGCGATCTTTTCTTCCCTCCTGCCGAATGGTTGTTCCTTGGCCCTGAACGTCTTCATGATCTTTCCTCCAGTGCGGAGTTTTTTATCGTCGCGTTGGATGTGGTCGATGAAGAGAATAACTATCCTCTGTCCCGCTACATGATTCGCCGCCAGAGCCCTTACCGGCTTGCGTTCTCCGCAGCGGCAAGCA
>JAYELY010000354.1:0-7140 GCA_034717795.1 Caldifarciminota bacterium | reverse complement strand
TTGTGCGAGTTAGTAAAGCACCACCTTCTTGGTAGCACTGAAGCTCGCGGCATCCATACGAACAAGGTAGATGCCCTGTGCAACGCTGCGTCCGAGATCATCGGTGCCGTTCCACACAACACTGTGGTGACCAGGGGCCTGGTTGCCGCTGACAAGCGTGGTAACGAGCTTACCGGTGATGTCGTAGACCTTCAGGCTGACGCTGACTGTGGCGGGTACCGCGAACGAGATCGTGGTGGAGCCGACGAACGGATTCGGGGTGATCGCATCAAGAGCGAACGGCAGACCGGCAGGCGTCTCAGCGATTCCGGTGTTGATCTCACGGACCTCTTTATCGTCATCCGGGCAGGCGTCGTTCAAGAGCTCGGTGCGGCACTCGAGCTTCTGGCGATGATCGTTCGCCACGTCGTAGGTCGGGAAGGTAACATCGACGGTGTAGGGGTCACCCATCTCGTTGCCGCGCCAGTTGATGAAGGGAATTGACTTCAGAGCGTGAAAGAGTTCCACGTCATTGGAGTCAACATCGCGAACCTCAAGGCGCACCTCGACGTCGTGCTCAGAGTTGATGCCGAAGTTCTCGACCGTAGCGGTAACCGTGATCTTGCTCCCTGGGTAGTAGACATCGGGCTCCTCGTCAGGAAGCTCAGGCCAGGTCATATCGATCACGCCGACGTCGTGCGACAAGAGGCAGGTCACGTTGCGGCGAATGGTGTCGTTGTACGGGCAGTGGTCGGAGTAATCGGGACCGACCCTGCCCAGAAGCACGTAGCCGATCAGCTCGTAGTAGACGAAGGGATCGTACTCATCGCAGAGGCCCTCGGGCGTCCACGGCGCGGTGGTCGCGTAAATGGTGTCCCCCTGCTCAAGGGGCCCGCTGACCAGCGAGGTCTCGTGGAAGGCGGTGTCGGAGGTCTCCTCTTCGACCGCGATGAACCCAACCGTGAAAAAGTCTGCATCAGGTTCGGTCTGAAGTCCGATGTTTGCGATCGCGAGATTCGGAGTGATAGCAACGTCGGCCTCGACGTACTCGGACGCGGGCTGTTCCATGCTGTAGCAGGTCAGGTCATGCGCCAGCTCGTAGTAACAGGGAGGCGCAGGCATAGGCGAAAAGCCAAGGTGCGTGAGCGGCTCTATAGGATGCGTGTGGTAGCGCGCGTACATGCCGCCCCATCTGAAGTATGAGGAGGGACCACTGGCACCGTTCGGAGTTCTCCAGTAACCGGACCGGCCTGGGT
The DNA here is from genome assembly GCA_034717795.1 of Caldifarciminota bacterium. Taxonomy (GTDB): domain Bacteria; phylum Hydrothermota; class Tepidihabitantia; order B3-TA06; family B3-TA06; genus B3-TA06. The sequence continues at coordinate 5,905 of JAYELY010000354.1, read as the reverse complement.
AGTAGGCTGTGTGGCATGAAGAGAGAGCCGGCGGGGGAGACATACCCAAGTAAGGGAGCCACCCTACGAATATAGACGCTCCGGGATCCAAAGAGTTGGCGCAAGCCATCCAGAAGTTACCAGGATCGGCTGTGGAAACCCAGACGGCCTTGTCGAAGATGATGGGGTGCCACTTGAGCCACTCGGCAGGACCGATATAGTTTCCACCGCCCAATGAGTAGGAGCCGTTGGGCACGCCGCCGCAGCCGTTCTGCGACGCCCAGACCTCGAGCCGCGGGGGAACATCGCTGTACATCGGATTGTTTGGATCCCTCCAGCCCATGAAGACGCGTCCACCCAGCACGTACGTGCCGTTGTTCATGTCGAAGGAGGTGGCCATGCGGTACATGCGGAAGGCCACAGCGTTTGGAAAGTCAGCTATGTTCCAGGCGTAGGGGGTCAACCACCCATCGCAGTGAACTATGGAGGTGTCAACCAGGGTGTCGTTGTGCTTGCACTCGTCGCGATCGAGCAAGCTGAACGCAACCTTGCGGTAGGAATGGGTATCAGGCGACGGATAGAGCTCGCCAGGCGTCCAGCACGGACCTACGATGGTGTCGTACTCGCCAGGCAGAAGGTTGTTGACGGAGACGTTGAAATGGTAAACCAGCGAGTTGTCATCCTCGTCGTAGATATCGAAGGTGACCGGGAAGTGTTCGGTTTCCTCACCGATGTTGCGGACTATGAGTTTCGGCTGGATATCAGTAAAGCGAAGTACCGTCGTTGCCGGTGAAAGGAACACGTACGCCTGCACGTCGTGCTTGAAGATGCGCTTGTAGCCGGCACGGATAACGCGGCCGTCGTTAAGGGTGCCCTGGTAGTATATACCGCGCTCGCCGGATTGGTTCTCGATGCCGGTCTTGCCGCCGTCCGCAGTCCAGCCGTCACTCGAGGTGTTGTACAGGAAGTGGATGAAGTGGAAGGAAAAGACCACGCCGCACTCACCCTCGGTCATGAGCATCAACTGACCGCCCATGGAAAGACTAAGCTCGAAGTCGTAGGTGCGGGTGTTGGCATGACCCTGAGTCTTGTACCACTGAACAATCAGCTCCGAGGGCATCGCGGTGTACCTATGGTACACACGGTTGGTGTCGCAAGTAGGCTCCGGGGTCTGGGTCGGGTTCATGTCCTGCCAGAGCGCTGCCATAATCGCGTTGGGGGGATCGGTAACCGGGAACGGCGGGCTGGCGGTTGGGGGATCAGGGAAGCCGGCCGACGCGGCCGGATCCAAGCTGACCCAGCCGTCAGGGGAGATGTAAAGGTGATCGCCCGGCTCATACCAGTAGCCGTAGTACCAGAAGGAATCAGGCAGGGTGTACTTGTAGGGCTGGTCGTTGTAGGGAGCGAGCTTGTTGCCGTCGGAAGTGATGTCCTCAAACGAAGGCAACCCAGGCACGCTGGGAACGGAAAACGGAGGGCCTGTCTCGGCGTTGTCGTACATCCAGTACCAGCCGTTTGGGATCGCCTTCGGAGCAGAGGCCCAGCTTACGCTGCCGCCCTCCACTGGCGTTGTTCCCAAGCCATCGGTAGCGGGAAGCACCTTACCTCCAATAACGTCTTGCGGAGCCGCAAAGGCCAGCACCGCAAAGCTGAGGATCAGCGCTGCCGCAAAAAGCTTTTTACTCATTATTTGTTCCTCCTTAAAGGTTTAGTTCAACACAAGGTGATAAGACTTCCTCTTTCTCCATCTTGAGGTTTCTACGTTTCACCTCCTTTCTGCACGTTTCATGACTCTTTGATTCGAAGTATAGGGTTTTTCTCGTGCTTGTCAAGACCCCCAGCGGGAATCCAGAGCAACTACACGAGTACCCTTATCGAAGTTGTCCAAAGAACCTGTTCTCCTTACTGAGTGAAATTGAGCAAGTTGCGTGCCACCTGCCCTTTCTTCTGCACAGCACGTATCTACGCAGGTTACAGAAAGAAGCGCAACCGCACCCCCCGCCCGAATGTCCCTTTAGTGAATCTTGGTTGCAGAAAACCTTAACTCCCGCATCACGCTATGAGATGCCCAGAGGTTACGGGGTCACTTTGTATCTGCATAGATCCCGAGAATTTAGCATCACGCTCGATTATGAGATCGCGCCGGGTTCCGATCTTTTCGCCGAAGGCGAAAAGGAGGATAGACGGCTTGACTTTCCCCCTCTGTAAGGTAGACTTTCATTGTGAAGGAACCTCAGGTTTCGGTTATCGTGCCCGCATGTAACGAAGAAGAAAACATCCCGTTCCTGGTGGAGGAGTTCGCAGGGCTTTCCAGGAAAGCGAACTTCAGCTTCGAGGTTCTTTTGATAGACGACGGCAGCACCGACGGAACATATGCCGCGGCAAAGGGACTTGCTCGAAAGCACCCGTTCCTGCGAGTGATAAAACACCGTGCGAACTTCGGCATAACGAGAGCGCTCCAAACTGGATTTGAGAATGCAAAGGGCGAGGTGTTCTGTTTCTTCCCGGCGGATCTGCAGTTTTTAACAACCGACATCCCAAGACTGGTGGAGCCGATCCTTGAGGGAAGGGCTGAACTGGTCACCGGTCGCAAGATCGGGCGATATAAGAAGCGTTTCGTCTCAGGGGTCTACAACATCCTCTCAAGGCTGTTATTCCGGATCAATGTAAGGGATTTGAACTCGGTGAAGGCGTTCCGGCGCGAGGTTGTTGAGGATATATCCCTGCGCAAGGACTGGCACCGCTACCTTGTGGTGCTTGCCGCCAAGGACGGCTGGAGGATCGAGGAGGCAGACGTTACCCTCAGACCTCGAATGCACGGGCGTTCCAAGTTCGGATTCTGGCGCATCCCTCTTGGGGTGCTCGATCTTATCTCGGTCTCGTTCCTTCTTCGCTACTCCCGCAAGCCGATGCTTTTGTTTGGGACAATGGGGGGCGCAAGCATAGGTCTGGGCATTATTGCCGGGCTTGTTGCAATCGGGCTGCGCATCGCAGGCATCGGTTTCCGGCCGCTTCTATACCTCGTGATCCTCCTGGTCGTTGCCGGTCTGCTTTTGATGATGGCAGGCTTCCTCGCAGAGCAGGTAGCACAGATTCGTGCCGAGATTGAGGCTTTGAAGCGGCGGCAACGCTAGCCCATGCGGGTTCTCTACCCAACTCACAACTATCCAAGGTTTGCCGGAGACCCATCCGGGGCTTTTATTGAGGAGTTGTTGCGTGCACTGCCTGAGGATGAAATAGAGCCTTATGTACTCTGCCCGCATACAAAAGGATTGAGTTATGAAGAACAACGGGGAGGCGTCAAGATATACCGTTTCCGCTATGCGACGGATAAGGATGAAACCCTGGCCTACGAAGGCAACATGCTTGCGGCACTCAAAGAGGGAACAAAAGGACTAAGACTTCTTGTTTCATTCCTCAATTCTTTCACTAAGGAAACGAGAAGAATAGTGAATAAAGAAAAAATCGATCTTATCCATGCGCATTGGCTTCTGCCCGCAGGTGTTGCGGCGAGGGCGGCCCTTTCAGGATCACAGCTTCCGTTTCTTTTAAGCGTACACGGAACGGATGTACGACTGCTTGAAAAATTGCCCTTTGGTAACTCGCTTGCTCGCCGGGTACTGAAAAGGGTTCAACTTACCCTGCCTGTATCCAGTTATCTCGACGATAAACTTGCCAAGTTAGGTGGCCGCTTGCTACCAAGGACGGTACTCTCGATGCCTGCCTCAGGGATCTTTCTCGCACCGCCCAGAAAGAGGTTGATTCCAAGTGTGGCTGCAGTAGGCAATCTCACTCATCAGAAACGTTTCGATCTCTTAATCAAAGCCTTAGGAATACTCCACAGGAAGGGATACCGCTTTGAACTCATCCTCGTAGGGGAAGGACCTGAGCGAAAAAAGTTAGAGGAACTGGCGAAAAGAGAGGGGATAGCTGAAAGGGTTGAATTCCTTGGCAAGTTACCACACTACAGGTTGCCAGAAGTGCTTAAAAGAGCAGGGGTAATGGTGCTTCCGTCGGTGGGTGAAGGGTTCGGGTTGGCTCTGGTAGAAGCTCAGCTTGCCGGTCTTGCCGTGGTCGGCACGGACGCCGGGGGACAAAGAGAGATTATTCAACATCAGAAAACAGGAATTCTCACGAAGCCGGATGATCCAGCAGCCCTGGCCCAAGCAATTAAAGAATTATATTCTAATAAAGAAAAGACCCTGAAGATGGCTTTTAAAGGACAGCAATCAGCCAAAGAACGCTTCCTTGCCGTCCCTGCAGCACTCCGGCTCCTCAACATATATAAAAGAATCCTCGGATGAAGAAAACCGATAGAACCAAAATCCTCAAAAAAATTATTCGTTGGACCATCCAAGGGGTGGTGATCGGGGCGATAGGTTTCTTTCTGGTTCGGACGGTAGTGCGCAACTGGCACGAGGTAGCCGGGTTCCCATGGCGGTTCAATCCCTGGCTCCTTATCCTGTCCTTACTTGTACTTGGCGGAACCCTTCTTTTCATGATCGTGCTGTGGCGCTGGCTGCTGACAAGGCTGGGTGGCAAGATTCCTTTGAGCGCTGCGTTCAGGATATTCTCTATCTCCTCTCTCGGACGTTATCTGCCCGGCAAGGTATGGCAGGTTGCGGGAATGGTATATCTTGGACGCAAAGAAGGTGTGCGGGCCGAGGCCGGGGTGTGGGCTGCGCTTCTTGCCCAGGTACTTGCCGTGCTTTCCGGATTCCTGGTGATGCTTGCAGCACTTTTTGTAGAGCAGAAGCGGATGCTTGCCCCTTTGCTTGACAGATTAGGAGTGGAATTGATCTCCCTGTGGTGGTTCATTCTGCCGCTTGTGGTGATTCTTGCACTCCTGCATCCCAGGATACTGGAGCGGATAACCAACCTTCTTTTGAGATTGCTTAAACGCGAACCGATTCGCTTCGAGCTCTCCTACCCCGGACTTCTGGGATTTTTTCTTCTATATCTAGTGAGCTGGCTTCTCTACGGCACCGCGTTCTATCTATTTCTTGCATCGGTGAATCCATTGCCCCTGAGCGACTGGGTGGTGGTAACCGGTGGTTTTGCCGCGGCATACATAGTTGGGCTTCTGGCGATATTCGTTCCCGGCGGATTGGGGGTGCGCGAGGGGCTCCTGGCTCTGTTTCTTGCCGGGCTTGTAGGATCGGGTGTGGCTGTAGCCCTTTCATTCGGCCAGAGGCTGTGGTTTACGGCAGCAGAGTTGACTTTTGTTGCAATTTCGGTTATCTTCCTGCGGAGGAAAAATGGCAAAGAAAAAAAATGATAAAAGGTTCAAGAAAGAGCATCCCCAAAACCCTGCTGGAAGCAAACGCGGGTTTAAGATACAGCCCGCCTGGCTGATCCTTGGGCTTGCCGTATTGGTGATAGTTCTTTTTGCAAATACCCTCTTGCCCGGACACCTGATAGACGGCTCGGACCAGCTTATCTCGGGTTACATGTTCAAAAGCTTCGCCGTCGAGAGCTTGAAGACGACCGGTGAGTTTCCGCTGTGGAATCCCTACATATTCGGCGGCCTGCCCTACGTGGACGCAATGCACGGCGACGCCTTTTATATTACGATGCTTCTCAGGTTCATCTTCTCTATCGGCAAGGTGATGGCCCTGGTGTTCGTGATTCACATCATCGTGGCCGGCGCCGGGATGCTTCTCTATCTCAAGGAGCTTAAGCTGAAAACGGCCACCTCGTTTATCGGAGCGGTGGCGTACATGTTCACCGGGGTAATGATCTCCTACGTCCTTGCCGGACACGACAGCAAGGTGGTGGTTACATCGCTCCTGCCCTGGGCTATGTTATTCATACATAGAGGATTCAGGCGCGGAAAACTGCTTGACTTTGCCCTGTTGGGGCTGGTATTCGGTCTGGGTCTCATAAGTCCCAACGTGCAGATGATGTACTACACCTTTCTTATCTG
>JAYELY010000353.1:0-7223 GCA_034717795.1 Caldifarciminota bacterium | reverse complement strand
ACCCCACCAGGCTGCTTCGTATCCTGGCGCTGGCGGGGACCCCGATTACTCACCATAACCAGCCGCGTTTCTCCTCAAGATAGAAATGCCGCATCAATATTTAGATGGTGTGTTACGGGTACGGGTGGTGTTACGGGTGCGGGTGTTACGGGGGGCTTGACATATCCGTAAATCTACCTATGATAATTATGGAGATTTTCATGGGTCGGATGAAATTTCTATGTGCTCAATCACAGGAGACAAAAGGGTGCTGTGGAGACGTATGTATAGGGTGGGAATTTCCTCAAATCCTCAACTTTTCATCTATAAGCCAAGATACCCTGGATGGTTTCTTAAGAGAACCATTCTACAGGAAGAAACCGCGAATCGGCGGCTGCCGATTCGTCAAAAAGGAGGACATAAATGATTAAAAAACTCATGGTGCTGACGGTGGTTCTTGCGGTGGCCGCCTTTGCGGCATACGGTCCTGTACAGGTGCCGGAAGGGGTGGAATTCTCTGTTGCCCCGGTCCTGCCCTTGAAGGACGGACCAGTAACCGCTACCCTCTTCAGCACAGCCGCGCCTCTGGTCGCAGGCGACCGGGGCGGTGTTACCATGTACGACTATCAGCAGAACGGTGCGATGGGCAACCGTATTGCGGTTGACGACATCGGAGACGCTCAGATCTGCTGGATGCACTCGGAAGACGAGACCTTTGCCGCACGTGACATCTACTACAACGTGTGGGAAAAGACTTCCGGGAGTTTCCCTGACTACTGGCCGGACGGCGTGAAGGCCTCCGGGGTTCCGCGTGCGGGTTACACCACTATGGGTGCTCTTTCCGACGGCCGGGCAGTGATCGCTTTCCATCATACGCCGACTACTGATAATGTTTCAGCCGTTGTAGTGGACGCTTCACCCAAGCTGGGCGCGTTCAGCTCACCGGTTGATGTTGATCCCGTTACCGTTCCCGAGCAGCCTATCTGGCCGCACATCGTTGTTGACAACGACGGTATCATCCACGTGACTGCCCACATCTCTCCGGCTGATCCTTACCACCCCCCTGACAATGTTAACTATCTCTACTACTCTCGTTCTACGGACAGCGGGCAAACCTTCTCCCCCTGGCAGGTGCTTGCAGAAGACGCCGGCAGCGACGCCGCCATGGCCGCATCAAAGGACGGCAAGGTGGCAATAGCATGGGTGGCTGGTCTTCCCTTCAAGGGTAGAACCGACTTGCACAGGGCTGGCATCGGACATGTGTATTACGTCGAGTCTACGAATAACGGTGCAAGCTGGAGCGCTCCTGTCAAGGTTACTGATGGCCTCTATGAGGATGAGGCGCCGGACAGCCGGGACACCGTTCTTCTTGCGGCTATCACCAGGAGTATTGATTGTGCTTACGATGGGGCCGGCAATCTTCACATCGGTTTCGGAGAAGGGTGGCGCTCCAATTGGATAGAAGGCGACACGGCTGTTTGGATCGGTTCTAACGTTCGCGTGTACATGAGAATGGCTCACTGGAGCGAAGCACACAAGGAGGTTACGATTGCATCTAGTCCCTGCTCTATGTTAGTCCCTCGTGACCCGGATGGAGATACCATTCATTTCCTCTGGGAAGGACACTTCTGGGGTATCGCCGAGTTCGCCGACTATTTCTACCCTGGACTCGGTTGCTGGAACCCGCAGCTTGCCGCTATAGGCTCGGGTGACGATATGGTCTTCACCTGGACAGGTCAGTGGGATTCGACTGACCTCAGCGCAGGCATGACCATCAACGCCGATATCTACGCGGCTATCTCAACCGACGGCGGAGCCACCTGGGGGCCGGTCGCGGATTGGACCGAGCAGGACCTACGTGAACGCGGCAATGTGTTCGCGTTCATCACTAACGTCACCAACACCCACAGCCCCAACGCTCAAGTTGGCTATTGCGAAAGTGAAGAGTATCACTCAGCCTACCCCTGGATAGGTTCAGATAGCATCCTTCACGTAACCTACATCCACGACCTCTTCTCCGGCGCCGTTGTCATGAAAGGCCCTGCGCTGGGTGTCTTTACCACCAACCCGGTGATGTATCTGGGCAGCAAAGTGTATGTAGGCGACGGCCCAGATACTATTATTCACGTGAAGGAGGATCCTAACCCTAACAACGTCCCTGTGGTCGAGGTTCTCGGCAAGCACCCGGTCGCGGGCTCAGTGGTCTTCAGCGTAAGCGCACCCGGCACCCATGCCTCGCTCAAGATCTACGACGCAGCGGGCAAACTGGCCAAGACTCTGTTCGATGGCACGCTCGATGGCACCCGCACGCTTACCTGGGATACAAAGGACACGCCTGCCGGTGTCTACTTCTACTCATTCGTCACGCCCGCCCGCACCGCGAACGGACGAGTGGTTGTCGTTCATTAGAGCCAACCTGGGTTTCCAAAATGGAGGCGCAGTGAAGCTACGAAGTGACTTCTTAACGCTTCCGAAAGAAGTGTAAGGGTCGGATGGCGGGAAGTCCCGGGGCTCCCAAGCTCTTCCTTCTCGGGACTCCCGCCCCACCCCCCGTAACACCGCAACACCGTAACACCCAAACACACCCACCCCTTGACAAGGTTCCAAATAAGCCTACACTCTGTTTAGGAGGTCGTGTATGAAGAAACACTGGAAGATGCTCCTTATTCTGGGAGCGATGCTTATAGCCTTATGGGGATGCCAGAGAGATGAAGATGAGACCATTGATTATCCAAGCGCTGTCACTCTGACAGCTCCCCAAGATGGTACCCATTTCAAAGAAACACCCCCCACATTCCTCTGGAGTTCTGATTCCCTGGCTACATCCTACATACTGCGTATAGCGACAGATGAGTTCTCAACTGGCGCGGTTCTGATTAAGGACACCCTGACTGACACCATCTATAAGATGAGCGAAAACTTGTTCTCACAGATCTATCAAGGAACATACGAGTGGGCCGTGGCCCCGCTTCCAGCGGAGGATAAGCCGCTGTGGAGCGATGCTTGGAGTTTTAGCGTAGATAAGTCACTGGCCAGTATCCTGATTGCACCAGAGGACGGCGCGGTGTTTGATCTCGAACCGCCTGACTTCGTCTGGCACAAAGATAGCGAAGCAACCAATTACGTAATCAGGATCGTCAAGGATGCGTTCTTCACCGGGGAGAAGATTGTCGTGGATACCCTAAAGGACACTACTTACACCATGACCCAAGAGGACTTCGAGATTGCCCTCAATGCAGATTACGTCTGGTCGGTAGCTCCTATTATAGAAGGAGGCTTAACCTGGCGAGAATTCCGGACCATTATTTTCGACAAACCTCTGCCCGCCCCACCCCAGTTGGTATCACCTAAAGAGGGGGCGGAGTTTTCAACCGATCCTCCCACGTTCATCTGGCGTTCGGTATCGCTTGCTAAGGCTTATATCATCCTTTTTCACGGGGAGAACCTGCCTTATGGAGATACCATCGTCGTAGATATTCTCGAGGACACCACTTATGCTCTACCTCCAGAAGTATTCGAGGGATGTTACAATGGGACTTACAAATGGAGTGTTGCTTCATTGGCTACTACTGACCAGACGTTCTGGAGCGGGGAACGTTCCCTGAGCTTTAACCAGCCTGCGCCCCAGCTTGATCTGGACACTACCTACTTTCCTTTCGGTCTGGAGTATGTATGGACGTACGAATATTATGGTGCAGGTGACGACGAGTATGGAAGCTGGGAGGAGTACGACACAGTAACAATACGAGTGGTGGATTCCTCTTTCGTCTCAAATGGGTGGAGCTTTGACCTTGAGGGATGGAGTCAACAGGGTTACGAGACAGGAACATTCATAGACGTAGGCGATCCGGCAAGGATAATAGGTAGGAAAGTCCTAATCTTAGGTGGACGAAGGATAAACATCCTTCCCGAAACGGTAAAAGAAGTAAAAGGTAACGATGAAGAGACTTTTACTTTTGAAATCAGCTATAAGGGAGATACTCTTACAATCTCAAGTAAAGCCTCAGGTTGGTTTAAGGATGATTCTCCGATGGGTGGCCATGGATACAATGGCGAAACAACCATTTCAAGGCTTAATAACATAGGTGTAGTTCGTCAATATAAAAGTTTTTGGGAAGGTAGCCATTCCTGGAGAGGATCATCTGCAACTCATACTCTTATATCCTTCAGCAAAAATGGCAAAATTGTCTGGCGCAGGGAGGGATCATGAAAAGGGTTTTAACATTTAGCGGGATAGTCTTTGTAATTGCCCTGATTGACTGCCATCAGGAGCCAGTAGAGGGTAGCTACCTTGCCGTCTCCTCAACCCCCCAGGGTGCGGATGTATATATAGACGACAGTCTTACTGAATATCAGACCAATTGCGTGATCCCTGACATCGAACCCGGTGAATACAAGATTAGCCTGAAACTCTACGATTTCCCGGAGTGGTCAACGGTAGTAAAGGTGGAGGAGGGTGAAACGACTAAAGTGGCCGGAATATTTCCAATCAACGAAGGGACCATCAAGTGGGTATACCCTATAGGGGATTATTACCGTGGATATCAACCCGCTATAGGACCTGACGGAACCGTATACCTTTACAAGGGGGATCTTTTTGCCTTGAATCCTGACGGTTCGGTGAAATGGACCTACTCTGCACAAGGAGGTTCATATTGGGCTACAATTGGCTCGGATGGTTCCATCTATTTCGGTCAAATTGAAAATGAAATTGCTGAGATATGCGCATTAACATCCTCAGGTTCATTAAGATGGGAGTATCAGGCCGACTCTGCAGATAAAATCTCCTCGGTATCCATTGGAGCGGATGCAACAATATACTTCTCTACAATACACTACTCATGGACACCGAACTACTTCCCAATAAGCTGGTTGTATGCTTTAACTTCCGATGGTTCTCTCAAGTGGAAAAGAGAAATCACATACGCTAGTACCCCTACGATAGGAGCCGACGGCACTATCTACGTGGGGTGTCATGACTATCTGTATGCATTTGATCCAAGCGGTAGCCTTAAATGGGCTTTTCAAAGAGGAACAACGCCGCCGGCAATCGGCTCGGACGGCACTCTCTATTTCGGCTCAGGTGATGACCTCTGTGCGCTTAACCCGAATGGTACATTAAAATGGAGATACCAAACTATCGGTCCTACCTACCAACCAGCAATTGGTCCAGACGGGACTATCTATGTGGGTTCGACTACTTATGACCCAGAATATAACCCTTACGCCAGTTCGCTTTTCGCTATAACGCCTTCAGGTCATCTCAAGTGGAGTCTTAGCTTAAGCTCGGACGATTATATATCTCATATCGAATCGACACCAGCGGTAGGGGTAGATGGTATGGTCTATATAACTCACTACCCTCTAGGGCTTTGTGCCTTCGATGAAAATGGAAATCTCAAATGGAACCTTGATGAGGTTTGGTCCTACAGCTCCCCTGCCATCGCTGATGACGGTACCCTGTATATTGCAGGTTATGATGGCCTATATGCTATCCAAACCACTTCCTTCGGCCTTGCCTCATCCCCCTGGCCCAAGTTTGCCCACGACAACCAAAACACCGGTAGGTGGGGTGGACCATGATGAGATTGAATAGAGTTATTCTGACTACCGATGCTCTTCTGTTGATATTCCTGGTCGCCTGCGAAGATGGTCTATTCAAAAAGAAAGGTGCTATCGAAGTTCAGTCTACGCCTGAAGGAGCAGAAGTGTACTTGAACGGAGAGCATACTGGAGAAGCAACCAATTGCGTGCTGGATGATATCGAACCAGGGGAACACTCAATTAAACTAACTTTATCAGGATATTGGGATTGGGAAAGCAACGTGACAGTCAAGGTTGGAGATACCGCGTTTGTGCATGCACTTTTTACCACCGAAGAAGGCTCCATCAAATGGAAGTTTGAATCTTCGGAAACCTATCCCTCCAGGACAACGTCAACAGCAATAGGCAGCGATCAAAAAATTTATTACGCAACTCGATTTGCAACTACAAATGTAGTCTACGCAGTTACAGCCAAAGGCACTGAACATTGGTCCGATAAAATCGAACCAACGTGCTGGGTATTTTCACCTGTGGTATCTTTGAATAAAGGCATATATGTTAAAGCATATGATTTTGAAAGAGATAAAGTCACGATCTTTGTTTACCCGGCAACCGGCGAACCTCGATCATTGTCAAACAGAGGCTCGACATCAATCCTTGATTTCTTTGATGAAACCTTGCCTGTGATTGGTTCGGACGGAACCTTGTACTGCGCTTGCGAAGATTCAACCTTTTGCGCATTTACCCCCACATTAAGGGAAAAATGGACGTATAAAGTAGAGGAAGGAAATTCTTTCTCTTCCGCCGCCATAGGTTCTGACGGAACCATCTACTTCTCAGTAGAAGGGTACAATAAATCGCTGTATGCTTTAACACCACAGGGAGATTTAAAATGGAAACGTGAAGGGCTATTCGGTTCACCGGCTATTGGTTCGAATGGCACAATTTATCTATATGGTGGCTATGGTGTAAAGGCATTAAACCCTGATGGTTCGGAAAAGTGGAGACTGGAAGATGTTGCAGAACAAATAGCCATTGGTTCTGATGGAACAATCTACGCATCCTATGGTTCATACGTAAATGCTATAAGTAATGATGGAATCCTCTTGGGACAATTTCATCCCGATGATGAATACAGGAGGTTTAACTATCCAATGGTCGGTTCAGATGATGTCATCTACATCGGAGCTAGTGACGGATACCTTTATGCCCTTAATCCCGATTGTAGCTTAAGGTGGAAGTGCTATATCGGTGAAGAAATTGACGGTTCACCGGCCATTGCAGACGACGGCACCATCTACTGTGCAACCCAGGATGGAAACCTTTACGCTATTACTTCCTCCTCTCGTGGCCTTGCCTCATCTCCCTGGCCCAAGTACGCGCATGATAATCAGAATACGGGTCGCGCTGGAGCGCAATGAAAAGTGCAAATTGCAAAGTGAAAAATTAAAAAACGCTTAGGGTATGTGTTCCTTAAGAATCTCCCCGATCCTCTCCAGTGCCGCGGCGACCGGCGGGGTTAAGGGTCGGTTGAAGGTCAAGTCATCCGCCTGGATGCCTAAAAGTTCGATGGTCAAATCCGGGTGATCAACAAGCGTCATCTTCACCCAGAAGGATAAAGGCACGCCGTGGGTGGAGATGGTACGGATGGGAAGTTTAAGTATCTCTTCGGATGTAAAAAAGTGCACCTCGCCCGGCTC
>JAYELY010000352.1:0-7268 GCA_034717795.1 Caldifarciminota bacterium | reverse complement strand
CTTCGCACCGACCCCCTCCACCAGGGAGGGGGAGTTGGGTCGTGGGAGTGTAGATGACGTAACTTTTAGACAGGCTTAACGCATCAGCAAAGAAAAAGACAAGCAATGCAAGCTGGAAGTTTAAATACCCCTCCCTTGACGGGAGGGGATAAAGGGGAGGGTGAAAAGAGTTGTCACCCCCACCCTACCCTCCCCCATCAAGGGGGAGGTAAATTGGGATAACCTTCAAGCAGGCGGAGAAGATAGAGAAGCAAACCGGACTGGACATCTGAAATACCCGTAACACCCGTACCCCTTCGGGGCGTTCTCATAATTATTCGGAGCTTACGCTCCGTTCACAAGGAAATAACACCCGTAACACCCGGTCATTGCGAGCCAGCCCCTGGCCGGCGAAGCAATCTCAGAAAGGGGACTTGTTGGGGATTGCTTCGTTCCTTCCAGTCGGGGTGAGTAACTTCCCCTCCCCTGGCGGCGAAAGTGCCCCTGTGGGGTAGAGGGGATAAAGGGAAGTGGGATAGGCAGTCACACCCCCACCTCAATCCTTCGCCAGACGATGGCACCTCTGTAAGGAACGCATGCCTGAGTCGCACACGATTAGACCCCGGTGTGGGTTGACAAATGAGATTGGTCGTTTATAATATAAATATGAGGAGTGAAGATTGAGACTGCCGAATCCAAAGATGAGAATATACGAGTTTGTGAGGGGGTTTGTAAGCGAGTATGGCTATCCGCCTTCGATCCGCGAGATTGCCAAGGGACTGGGTTATAAGAGCACCAAGGCCATCAAGGTTCACCTGGACGGCTTAGCGGCACAGGGACTCATTAAGCGCAAACTGGGCCACGCTCGCGCGATCCAGATAGAGCCGTGGGGTATCCCGATAGTGGGTCGTGTTCCTGCCGGCATCCCCAATCTTGCAGTGGAGGACGTAGAGGAGATCTTCACCGCTACCAGGTGGCGCCGCTCGTTTATGCTGCGGGTTAAAGGCGACTCGATGATCGACGCCGGTATAATGGAGGGCGATCTGGCGGTGGTCGATCCCAACCAGGTGCCTCGACCAGGGGACATAGTGGTAGCAAGGCTTGCAGACGAGGCCACGGTCAAACGACTGGTGATGCACGGCGACGCCTACGCCCTCAGGCCTGAGAACCCAAACTACGAGCTGATAACCGGACCCTTCAAGATCGTGGGCAAGGTACTGGGGATCATAAGAGAGTACGTATAATCAATGCTCCTTTTGTCCCAGAAGGGACAAAAGATCGCAGCCGAACGAACCGAGGGCCGACTCGCAGTATACTCCTCCATCATCGCGAACACGTTGCCCTCGGTATCGGCGCAGTAACAAAGCCAGCCTATGCCCGGGATGGCGTGCTTTGATTTGACTATCTTACCCCTGGCTTCCTCGATTTTTTTTGCGTAAACATCAACCGAGTCTACGTCAAGACAAAGGATGCCGCCTGATCCAGATTCTCCCTTGGCCAGGCCGCCGTCTATACCCGGCTCATCCTCCTTTCCGGTCTTTATCAGCCAGTAGTCGAGGGGACCGTCCCACTTTCTTATCTCTCAGCCGAACACCTTGGTGTAGAACTCAACCGCCCTCTCCGGTTCCTGAACCTGAAGCTCGAAGTAGTTAATTCGAGGCATTTCTCCTCCTCGAAGGATTAAACCGATCCATCTATACGAGACGCCGGATCGTCTGTAACCGTTAACATCTCAAAATCTATTCCCTAAACGAGTTTATTGCCTTTCTTGGAGGATGCCAGCAGCTCGGCCTCCTTCGGGCCAAGGGAGAGCGTGACCTGCGGAAAGGGTATCTCGATCCCGGCCTCGTCAAAGCGTTTCTTGATGTAGCGGCGTGCCATGCGTCCGGTGTCCCACTGCTTGGCCGGTTGTGTCTTGATCCACAGTGCGACGTCCAGGGAGGAGGCGGCAAAGTCGTCTATCGCCTTGATCTGGGGGGTATCTATCAGATAATGGCCGACAGTTTCATCTGATTTCAGGTCTTCTATCGCTTTGTGCAGCGCCTCGATAACCCGCTCGATATTTGAGAGGTAGGCAACCCCGACCTTGACTATGGCCCTCGACCACTTCATGGACATGTTCTCCACCATCTTGATCTCGCCGTTTGGGACGGTGTAGAGGTGGCCGTCGAGACCGCGTATCTGGGTTATCCTAAGATTCAGCACCTCGACCGTTCCAACCGCATCGCCGATTCGAACGATGTCGCCGACGCGGAGCTGGTTCTCGACTATCAGGAAGATGCCGCCGAGGAGATCGCGCACCAGGTTCTGGGCTCCGAAGCCGACGGCCACGCCTACCACGCCAAGACCGGCAAGGATAGGTCCTATAGAAATCCCAAGCTGACCAAGAACGGTGATACCCGCAAGAACCCAGATAACTATCCCGGCCAGCACCCGCAGGGCGCCGAGAACGGTCTTCAGGCGCTTGGCCCGGTCGATGGCTTCCGGCGTCTCGGCGGCCTCGGTCCTGCGCAGAGCGCGTTTGATAAGGAATCCTACCAGCCAGGTAACCACTACGGCGATTATCAGGGTTATGGCAATCTGGATTCCTGTAGAAAGCAGCCAGCCGAGAATTGCAGGCCAGGCTGTTGCCAAAGATGCAAAAAAGTCCTTCAAATCCACCTCCATCAGGTTCAAGGGTTAACGTTGATCCGTTGCCTTACAAGCAAGCAACTTACAGATTCAGCCGACTCTCATGGCCTTCTTCTGGCCAAAGCACAGCCCCTAATACTAAACACCCCGCGCGATGTGTCAAGCCAATTCAGTAACACGAATTTGACAATTCGTGAACCGGCATATAATTAGAGTCGCAACAATGGAAAACCTGCAGGCGAAGATTACAGAGACGCAATTTACTGAGAGGAATCACTTTATGAAAGAACTGGCGACTGAACCTGTGCCGCAAAGAGGTAAAGGAACGGTAAGTATGATAACTAAAAGAAGCGCTCTCATGATGAGGAGATCGTTTGAAAAACAGACCTACCGGTTCACGCAAGCTCCACCGGCACAGTTCGGCAACTCCTTAGGGGTGTATCTCCACGTTCCTTTTTGCTACAGAATGTGCTCATTCTGCCCGTTCTACAAGGAGCTTTTCTCTGAGGAGCTAAAGAACCGCTACCTGACGGCAATCCTTAAAGAGATTGATGACAGCGGCATACATGGTCAGGCAAAGTGGGTTTACTTCGGTGGAGGCACACCCAACACGTTGTCGGTAAAAGAACTGGCCGGAATCGTTGATCATCTTAGGGTCAAGTTCAACATAGGAAGTCTGGGAATAGAGCTCCTGCCCAGCCTGCTTACAGACTGCTATCTCAGAGATTTGAGAAGGATAGGTTTCACTAAGATAAGCCTGGGGGTAGAAAGCTTCTCAGGGGAGGTGATTGGCAAAACCGGGCGCAATCTTTCCGCCTGCCGGTTCATAGACGAGTTGGTTGAAACTGCAG
Organism: Caldifarciminota bacterium; assembly: GCA_034717795.1. Taxonomy (GTDB): domain Bacteria; phylum Hydrothermota; class Tepidihabitantia; order B3-TA06; family B3-TA06; genus B3-TA06. The sequence goes on along the minus strand of JAYELY010000352.1, from coordinate 3,807 downwards.
CGTCCCTTGGGTTGTGGGTAAACGTTGATATGATGGCAGGGCTGGCTAATCAGAGCGCGGAGTCGTTTATAGACGATATCCGCAAACTAACAGCAACCAGACCGAGCCAGATTACCATCTATCCCTATATGGTGATACAAGGGGTAAAGGATACTCCAAGCATGTCCGATCAGAGACAGTTTGAGCTAATTGAGCAAGCGGCAGGGATACTCAAACAAGCCGGCTATGCCCGGAAAGGTGTGTGGATATTTGCCCAGGGAGACGACGTTTACGACTCCTCGCGCGACGAACTGACTCAGGACTATGTTGGATTCGGGCCTTCAGCCTTCTCTACCTACGGTAACTGGAAAGTGGTGAATCCTGAGTTGGGGATCTATCTTAGCAACCTTGAGCACAACAGGCGGTTGGCGTTCGTTGCTCCCAAGGCGCCTGCAGCAGACGAGTGGCGCGGATTCGCACGCATGATCTACGATCTGCGTACTAGGCCCGATCATCGCTTTCCATTCTATATTAGAGTCTTCCTTTTGCTTCTCAAGGCAACCGGATACTCTAGAGGCAATAAGCTTACCCCAAAAGGTCTGATGTTTGCCCACCACGTAACCAAATCCGTTGTCGAATCCCTGCCCTTCCCGATTCAAAACCCGGCGGCGGTAGAAAATTATCAGGAATACTTGACTTGCAAACAGAAATCCAACTAATCCTCCTCCGACACATAGCACAATCGAAATTCGAGGAGGCGTAAAAGAATGTTGCCTGCCGGGTTAAGGAGAATATCCGAACAATAAATGAGTTAGACGTCCTCTGGACTCAGATCCTGCAGTTCATAAAACGAATCGAGAATCCCAAGATACTGGAGATCGGGTGCGGTGCTGGTCAGTTTGCCAACTACTTATACGACGAGGGTTATAGGGACTACCACGGCTTCGACTTCAGCCCGCAAGCCATACGGATGGCAAAGGACGCTGTAGATTTCCCCTTTACGGTTGGGGACGCTACGAATCCGAATTGCTACGATTGCGATTACAATGCAGTTGTGGCGCTTGAAGTAATGGAACACGTGGCTGACGATCTCGCCGTTATTCGAAACATCAAACAGGGAACTTCAATCGTATTCAGCCTGCCTACATTCGACGATCCGGCTCATATCCGGTGGTTCACAACTCGACGCCGGATAATCAGGCGCTACTACAAGCTCATAGATATAAGAGAAATCGTGCGTATCGGGGAGTGGTTCGCGTGTTCCGGCGTGGTTGAGAACCTTGAGACGAAGCTGATGAACCGCATCTTCAAGAGGCGTGAAGACATCACCTTGAGTTACATCGCAGGTGGGGCATACAGACGAATCAAACGCTTCTTCGCCAAATAACACGTGGCCGAGACACTCAGGTTCGCTTAGCATAATTCCACTCCGACAATAATTAATGGGCCGGCGAGAAGCCAGCCTCGCTTTTATTCCTCCGATTTTTTTCGGCCAAAGGCCGAAAAAGGAGCATTATATTATTGACAATCCATCCATCTCGCATACACTTTATTTTAATGTTTAACCAACCGTCCCAAGATAAACGCATCCAAGTAGAAAGGCCGATCTAGCCAGAGTGAAGAACTTCATCGAAAAGCGCAGGGACGGCTTTCGAACGCTCGTTCGGCCCTTTGCGTTCCGCAACTACCGGCTCTACTTCGCAGGGCACGGGATTTCGCTTCTCGGCACGTGGATGCAGCGGGTGGCCGTAAACTGGCTGGTCTACCAGCTTACCGGCTCGGTGGCGATTCTTGGCATGGTGGCGTTCGTCTCCCAGATCTCCAACTTCGTGATCAGTCCATTCGCCGGTGTGATGATCGACCGTGTAAGCCGCCGCCGCGTGATACTCGCCACTCAAATACTGGCCACACTTCAGGCCGTGGCGCTGGCGGCACTCACCCTCACGAACACCATCCAGGTATGGCATATCTTCGTTTTGGCCCTTTTCTTCGGCCTCGTTCGATCGGTGGACAGCCCTGCGCGCAACGCGTTCGTCGTAGAGATGGTGGAGCGCAAGGAGAACCTTGGCTCGGCCATCGCACTGAACGCCGCCATGTTCAATATCGCCCGTCTGGTAGGACCATCCATCGCAGGCATACTGGTCGCCCTGACAGGTGAAGGCGTCTGCTTCCTTGCAAACGCTCTAACCTACCTTGCCATAATAGGCTGCCTTCTGGCCATGCAGCTTGAGCCGCGGGTGAACAACAAGAAGCCTGCGCCCGTTCTGCGCGATCTCAAGGAGGGCATCGGCTACGCTTACAGCTGGGGACCTATACGCTCGATCCTCCTCTTGATTTCGTTTATCGCCATTGTCGGGCTGCCCTACCTGACCCTGATGCCGGTGATGGCTAAGGACGTACTTGGCGGCTCATCGAGCACTTACGGGTTCCTTATGGGTGCGGTAGGGATAGGTGCAGTTGCCGGTGCCCTGTTTTTGGGCACGCGCAAAAGCTTTGTTGGACTCTGGAAGGTGATCCCCGTAGCCTCCGGCATCTTCGGAACGAGTATTGTAATCTTTTCCTTCTCCAGGAACCTGTACCTTTCTCTTGCGATGATGGCGTTTGCCGGGTTCGGGCAGATGGTGCAGTTTGCCTCGTGCAACACCGTTCTTCAGAACATCGTGGATGACGACAAGCGGGGCCGGGTGATGAGCCTTTACACCATGTCCTTGCTCGGCCTCCTGCCCTTCGGCCAGCTGCTGATGGCCACAGGGTTGGCTGAAAATATCGGCGCGCCACTAACGCTATTGATCGGAGGATGCGGGGTCATCCTGGCCGCAGTGCTGTTCTCTACACAGCTTGGCCACTTCCGGAAGATAGCTCACTCTTCACAAGGAGATTGATTGCGAGGTCGAGTGGAAGGCCGGTCTGCTTTTACCATGTGTATGATTGTTTCATGTGGATCATCTACATCCTTTTTAAAGTGCTCTCGTTTCAGCACTTCTAATCGATCACTAAATTGCACATAATCTTCTCCTCTCTTCAGCATACATCCTATGAGTGCTAAAAACCTGCGTGACGGTTTAGCCAGAGATTCCGGATCACGGAAGACGTGATCTCCCGATTCGTCCACGTATAAGCGGTATCTTTCCATAATCTTAACATGCCTCTGACGGCCTATGTGTCAAGCGCGAACCTTTTCCATCCCCCACTTGACAAGCGCGGTGAAGGATGTAAATGTAGGGACCGACCTCAGCGTGCCCCAGTCGGGTACAAGGAGATTTATCTCATGGGACGACTACGTTGCCTATGCCGAGGTTATGCTGGATAGCTACACCATCGCCTACGGCATGGGGGAATCAAACGCTTGACACCCTGTCAAAAGTTGTCTATACTAAAACAACTTAAACTAGACGAAGGCCAACATGAGACGCAGTTGGCTGCGTAGTACAGATCAGGATAAAAATTTTCGCGACTGGGACAAAATAGCTGCGTGGACGGAAAGTCTTGTCTCAAAATTCAAGTAAGGAGGAATTATGAAAGTACTGGTCGCATACGCCACCAAGCACGGGTCTACCCGTGAGGTGGCCGAGAAAATCGGCGAGGTGATGAAATCCAAAGGAGCTGAAGTTAAGGTCGCCAACATAACAGATAAGCCCGACCCCGCAGGATACGATGCAGTAGTTATAGGGGGAGCGGTCTACATCACAATGTTAAATGGAAAGGGAATTATCCATCACAGCGGACCAATTTGACAAGCTGTGAGTTGATAAGTTCAAATAAATCAACAGCTTGCCTGTTATTGAACCTGAATTCCAGCTCCTTCAAGTAAAGATACAGTTTTAGAGG
>JAYELY010000351.1:0-7312 GCA_034717795.1 Caldifarciminota bacterium | reverse complement strand
ATCTCGTCTATATCAATCCATCCTTGTGACTGTTTTGCCTTGCCCTTGCAGTACTTCTCGCGGAACTCATTGACAGGACAGCACTTGCACTCATACGGGCACGATCTGGCGATGTCGAAGCTCGACCAGCGGTAAAGCTCGTAGCCCTGGGAGGAGCAATCCTCGACCAGCCGGGCAAAGCTTCCGGTAAGCTTGTGAAAGGTGGACGCTCGCAGGATCAGGGCGGGTTCTGCGGTGCGCACCGTATATCGGGCGGCCCGGACAACGTCCTCCTCGGCTTCAGCTTCCTCGTCTATGATGAGCAAGGCTCCACGCTTGCCCCGGCCAAGGTGCATACCCCGGATCGAGCGCGCCGACGCGGTCTTGGCCACTATACGATTCCCATGTATACCTGCAAGATCGCTGCGTCTTAATCGATCCACCGATTCCTCGGTTTCAGGCAGTTCCAGCCACTCCAGGATGTATGAGTAGAGTGTAAGCGCCTGGGTTTCCGAGCCTGCCACGATGCCTGCGTCGAAGTCCTTAAACAGGAAAAAGGCGGTGGCCAGGATCGCGGCCCCGAAGGTCTTGCCTCCGCCGCGCGGCGCTAAGACCACGGCTTTGCGCGTCTTAAGGGAATAGAGATCGTCAAAGAGCCGCTTGAACTCCGCGAAGAACCGGACCCCGCGCTCCGCAAAAAAGAGCGCAGGGTCCGTGCGGTAACGCGCAAGGAGGGGTGCTCGTGCACGCAGGCGCTCGAGGAAGTTCCCGAGCAGGGTCCTTTTTTCAGGCACCATTTCGCTTCAGCTCGTCCTCGAGCGCCTTAATAATATCTTCCCTTTTGCGATCAAACTCCGCTCCCAGTACCTTCCGCAGAACCGCAAAGAGAGGTTCCAAAGAATCCTCAAGACGCTTGCGCCTCTCGTCTTGCTCAACCGATGTCAAGAGATTCTCCTCGGTCTTTAAAAGCCCGGGAAGAAGCCGAACCGCGCGCTCAAGATTCTGGATATCCTCTTCCGATTTAACCATTTTCAGGTAGCTTTTTTTTAGAGCATCAAGATCTTCGATAGCTTCTTTACGGAACTCTTTCAGATCCTTAACCGCTGTCTGGTTCATCTCGGACGTCCTTTAAGAGATCCTGGCGATCGTCGATCAGGCCGGCAAGTTCGCGCAGGGCAAGCTCGCGGTAAAGGTAGTAGAGCTCTGACTCGCGGGCCAGGAGTTTTTGCCGGCGTTCAGCTAAATCGCGTTCTCTCATCTTCCGCTCCAGCAGCCAGGCGCGCCACAGGGCAACCACCGCCGCAATCAACAACGCCAGCGGGATGCCAACCTCGCGCACCAGGCCCAGGACATTCATCTTATTTCGCCTGCCCCAAAAAGCGCAGGATGTCTGAGATGTTGTCGCCCAGCTCGGCCTTCTTTGAAAGCGAGTACTTAAGGATCGCGTCGTAGAACTTACGGTCGTCGGACTGCGTGCTTTTGAGTTCTTCCAGGGCCTTTCTGAGATTCTCGCGTGCCTCTTCGAGCGCGTCGCGCAGATCGCTGTTTATGCTGTCGCGGCTGCAGCGCTTGAGTGCCAGGCTGATCGCCTCGTAAGCCTTGGCGACGTCTTCAATTATCATCTATCTACCTCCGGTTATTTACTTTCCAATTTCCCCCACGAGAGGGGTCCGCATACCCCGTCAACTACAAGCCCGGCCTGCCTCTGAAACCCCAGGAACACCTCTTGCGTTCTCGGTCCCCAGTCGCCGTCCGCGACCAGGCGGGCATCCATGCGATGGTTAAGGAACTTCTGAACCCTGGCCACCCAAGGGTTCTTTATGCCATATCTGAGGGTAGGACGCCAACCCGTAACACCCGCACCCGTAACACACCCCGTAACACCCGTAACACCCGTACCTGAGGTATAAGGCTCCTCAGGCTGTCCGCGTGCCCGCATCCAATTGCCCAGATCGCGCGCGCCCCACAGGGTCAGGTTAAAGAGCCTGCCCGGATGACGCTCGATCCGCTCAAGAAAGAATCGGTAAGCTTCGCCTTCATAACCGCCCTGGATGGCGATGCATCCGGCTGACCAGCGGCCAATACTCTCACCCCTTCCTCCGGCGTGAACGTGGATTCCGAACCGGCCTTGCTGGACCCGCTCCGAGATGTCCTGGGCAAAATCAGCGTCCCGGTCCCGCCACACCCTATCAATGCCCGATGCCGAAACCAGCGCAGGGTGCCCGCGGTGCCTGCCTCGCTTGTATAAGTGATGTCCCCATACCAGGTTGGCCGCACCCGCAGGATTGGGATGAAGTTGAGTCCAGTATCGCCCAGGCTCGGTGGTCGCCCGTAACACCCGCACCCGTAACACACCCCGTAACACGCCTTTATTTTTTACCGATTCATCGGCTTCCTTCCAAAAAAGCGCGACGCAATCGTTGTACCGGTCGGGTGTGTTCGCATTGATGCTTACAAGACCCTCCAGTTCTCCCAACGGCTCTGCCCCCTCAAGGCATAGGATGTTTACCGCATCCTGCCCGGTCTCCACAGGACAGCAAAGATCCGAGCAGAACTCGCAGGCGAGTTCGTAGGTTAGCTGAAGTTTAGTAATACGTACCTCCTTCCGTCTCCGGTCCTTCGGGTTCCCTGCGCAGCCACGCAGTGGATGCGCAGGGTGAAATCATGTTTAGATTATGAGGTAGTCTGTGAAGAACACAATAGAAACCTGAAGACCCGTAACACCCGTAACACCCGTACCCTTCTGACCTCCCGCAGATCGCGCGCACTTGACTTGCGAATGTGCTTCGGCGGGCGGCACCTCCCCCATCAAGGAGGAGGATAAAAAAGGTCTGTCGTTGCGAGGACTGACGACCGTAGGGAGGAAAAACGAAGCAACCTCATAGCAGGTGAGACAAAACGGGCCGGCCTAAAGGTCGGCCACTACGAACACGGCATGCCGTGTCCCTACAAACTTTTGTGCAAAGCTCAAAAGGGGCATTCAACCCGCTTGACAAAAAGCTGAGAGCGATTAGAGTTTATTGTGGCAAAAGGAGTCTTTCATCCGAGGCTGGGGGGTGTATTTTTCATGCTCGCGGTCTCCGCCGGCACAGTGCACGGCTTTTGTAACGCAAGCCTTATGCGCCCGCCTGTTGAGCCGCCAAGGATCGAAGCTTTGCTTGATTCCATGCTTGTCTTAGGCGATCCAGGCCGAGGTCTTACGAGATTCGTGGAGGATTCGGCAAACACCTCCGAGGAACGCCTTCACGCCGCCACATTGCTTGCCTCCTATCACAACAGGAAAGAGGAACCGGCAAGAGCGCTTCTGGCGATCTTCTACATATCGCGTGCGCTGGACACCTCATGGACGCCCGAGCAGGCGCTTATCGCCGCCGAGGCTTACGCAAGATTAGGTCATCAGGATTGGAGTGAGGCTTCACTTGACCGAATCCCCTACGCCCATTCCTTGACCGAGGTGGCTCAGGTGTTACGTGTTTACGGGGCCTTTGAGAAGATGACGGACCCGGACTCTCTTGTTGAGATCCGCTCCCGGTTCGAGCGGCAGCTTGAGCGATGCTCGGATCCCATGGCTTTAATGCTCTCCCTGCACGGCCTCGGGCTTTGCTATATAGCCAAGGGCACGGTAAGTGCCCTGGATACCGCATCCGCTTATCTGAGCCTGGCGATGGAGGATACCGCGGCTGCGTACCTGAGCTTCGCAACGAAAGAGTACCGCAAGCACGCGCAGGAAATTCCGCTTGTCAAACGCCTCTTACCATACAGTCTGTACTGGTCGGGCAGGGCGGCCACCAGAAGCGGCAACGGGTGGATTGCACTGCAGGCGTATGAGGAGATTCTTCATAAGTATCCTGATGCCGTCTTCTGGGAGGAGGCCGTGGTGCAGTACGGGGCGCTTCAGCTCAAAAGGTACAAGACAGACTCGGTGAGGTTTGCGGCGAATCTATTGCTTAAGCGTAGCAGGGAGCCGTATAAGCTCCTGCAGGCGCGGCTTCTTCTGGCATCTGCGATGGCGTATGAGGCCAAATACGACTCCGCGGCGGCGGCGTTTGCCTCGCTTGCAAGGGCCGCAGGGATAGGCGATACCCTGCGCGTGCTCTCCCGTGCGGGCATGACCGCCTCTCTCCTGCGCTATTCGGAATCAATCGAGGATCCCGACAGCATCGCTGTTCTTCTTGCCGAGCTCGATCTCTCAGGCTACAACCCCCTGGCCATACCCCAGATCAACTCGGAGATTGCGGAGCGTTTCCTGATTCAGCGCCGGATAGATGAAGCGGAAAGCTTCTTTGCGCGCACCCTGCGGTACTACCCTAATCCGGGGACCGAGACGCGCGCCAGGCTTGCTCTTGCATACATATCCCTTGCCAAAGGGGAATATACGAGCTCTATAGCCAACTACGAGAAGGTGCTTGAGTTTGTTGAGCGCTACGGGTTTTCCTTTGACGGCCTGGCTGACGTTCAGCTGAGTCTGGGGCTGGCGTATCTTCAGCGCTCGCGATCCTCGCCACAGAACCGGACTGACGATCTGCGTCGTGCGCGCTCAAGCTTCCGCGAGGCGCTTGCGCTCGACCCTGAAGGCGAGGCCGGCGACGCGGCCCGCAGACAGTTGAAGGAAATAGATTAATACACCCCGAGATTAAATGCTCCCTTTGTCGAAGGGCAAAAGATCGCAACCAGAAAATGAAAAGCCAGCCTGAAAGCTGGCTTGCCTGTTTCTTTCTCCGATCCTTTCTCGTAAGAGAAAAGGAGCATATTGTTCGTGGTCCCCACTTGTGCCCGTGCAAGGAGGCGCCTGCACTCCTATCGAGTGAAACCACTTTGTGGGGTAAAAAGAGGGCTTTACTTCTACAGGTTCAGTGCTGGCAGCCTGAGGGTTAACGGCAAGCTGGTAATATTGAGATAAGTCCTTTCTGCGATCTTTTCGCCTTTAGGCGAAGAGGAGCATATTGTTCGGGGTCCCCGACCGAAGACGAAGTATTCGGTTGGGGCTAAAAAAAAGGAACGGGCCGCGGTCGCGGCCCGCCATGTTAAAAGCGTCTTTGGTCAAACATCCCAAAACCAAAGGAGGTTTGGTGGCTTTAGCGTGTCGTTTTATATACAGCATTCAGCGTGCCAGATATCCTTCTGGGAATATCCCGCGCATTATCGAGACTTGTTCTAAATAACCGCCGAGGGAAATTGACGCTTTGTATAAAACAGTTGCACGGAAAGGAAATTCTCTGCCTGTGTGAAGCGTTATACTCGGAGTATCAGAGGATCCGCCGTAGGGTCAAAAAAGGTATTGACACATCACGTTTGGCGACTAAGCTTGGCCTATGACTCGCTCGCACGTGACCAAAGCCTTTGTTTTGAGTATCTTGGCGGTAACAGTCGCCTTTGCATACCCTGCAGGCGGTTGGGGCGGCTTGGGTGTTACCGGCATGATGGTTGACGTGGAAGGCATTGCGGACAGCCTGAGCGCCATCAACCGGGAGATACTGGGCGGCAGCCAGACTGTTGAGTTGGAGAGCCCTTTCTATTTTATCGGCGGTCAGGGCGGCGGCGAGATCGGTCTTTTCTCGCTGGGTGCCTGGGGCGGCGGGCTTTTTAGAAGGGCAAAGGCGGACGCGCTGGAGGCATCGCTCGGCTACGCCGCGGGATCGGTTGAGCTGGGACTGAGCTTGAAACCGGCGGAGTGGTTTTGGATCAGACCGTGCATTGATGCGGGAGGTGCTTTATTTGCGCTGGAACTTGCTGAGATCGGAGGCGGCAAGGCCGGGGATACCCTCGAACAGCCCTACCTGTCCTCTTTAAGAGGCTGGCAAGTAAACGCAGGTGCGGGACTTGCGCTTCAGTTCAACCTTCCCTTATGCAAAAGGGGTCTGGTTGGTTTGATGATCCAGACAGGCTACCTGTACCCTTTGTACATGTCTTGGCGCGATCAGGACGGTCTAAACATAGATCCAATCGAAGGGTTCGGTATGCACGGTCCCTATCTGAGAGCAGGGATAAACTTCGCCGCCCGGGGCGAGTGATACCGAACCATAGGGTCTGCGAGAAAATCCTTACCTGCAACGCCAGCAAAACCTTACGGTCAGGCCTGAAAATCAAGTGATACAAAGACCATAAACGACAAATTACCACTCTTTCAAAAAGCCAGATTACCTCTTGACAAACTTTTCACCATCAGTATCATGTTTATCCAAAACAAAGGAGAAGTCATGAGAAGAAAAATGACAAAGGACTTTAGCGGACGTTTTCTCGTTCGTATCCCGGTGTCACTGCACCGCACCCTGGCGGAACAGGCGATTGCGGATCGCATCAGCCTGAATCAGTACGTTCTCTTTCAGCTTGCTCGTGGGGCGAGTCTGCGCGAGTTCGAGCGTTTCCTGAAGAGCATGAAGGATACCACCATTGAGGAGTTGGATGATCTTATCGAGTCGGATCGTTTGGCTGATACCCCTCGTGCCAAGCTGCGTCTCATGGGCCTGGTTATGAAGGACGCCAGGATGGAGAAACCTGCCGGCAAGCTGCACCTTGACGGTGAGCTGTCTATTGACGTTGATGAGCAGCAGGAGCTGCTGGAGGTTGACGGGAAGCAGGTAAGGATGAAGACCGACTATGTTGCCGTTATCAAGAGCAAGGAAACTGACGAGCAAATCCGCTTCAGCGCGACGTTTCACTCAATGTATCAGGCCATGCGTCCGCTTTCCAAGGAACTCGCCAAGACACTCGAGAAGCTTCGCCTTTCCATCTACCCCAGCCGTGTATTCCGCGAGCTTCTGGACAGGCTTATCACCAACCTTGATCTTAATGTCAGGATCGGTTAATACATCTGAGACTCTAAAAGCCGGGTGCCGCCCGGCTTTTTTATTTCCCTTCAATGAGCACCGATTGGGACTTAACGCCCTCTAAATCAACGTTAGAACAAGGGGTGCCGGGGTGTTGAACTAAACCTTCGGCTCGTGCCCGAGCTTTTCCGCCACCGAGCGTATCTTTCCCTGGAGGCGATTCACAGCACCGGCCCGGTCGTCCACCGCGATCACGATGTAGACCCGGTTCGAGTGCCTGCGCATCTCGTCGCGGCATCTCTTGATCACCCCGAACACATCGTCCCATTCGCCCTCGATCGAGGTGGACATAGGCCCAAGCTTGTAGGGCAACCCTGAAGCGTCTACTATCCTTATCGCCTCGGCAACGTAGCCCGAAAGGCTCTCGCCCTTATCGGTCGGGAAGATGGTAAACTGTGCAAGCATGGCTCTCCTTTCGGCTTAAGGATAGACCCGCGACTAAGGATGTCAAGCCGGTCGAATTCTTTATCCGCAGATTACGCAGATGAACGCAGATTATCTAAGCC